>JAZPZJ010000045.1:0-33957 GCA_045544635.1 Oscillospiraceae bacterium | reverse complement strand
CCTCCGGCACACCCTTGGTTTCAAACATGATTCTGCCGGGCTTTACAACTGCTACCCAGTACTCAGGAGAACCCTTACCGGAACCCATTCGTGTTTCAGCAGGCTTCTCTGTGATCGGCTTGTCAGGGAAAATCTTGATCCATACCTGGCCGCCTCTCTTGATATAACGTGTCATCGCAATACGAGCGGACTCGATCTGGTTGGATGTGATCCATGCCGGCTCCATTGCCTGCAGACCGTAATCGCCGTAGCTTACTGTATTACCTCTGTATGCCTTACCTGTCAGACGTCCTCTGTGAACTCTGCGGTACTTTACTCTCTTCGGAAGCAGCATTACTTGTTACCTCCCTCTCTTCTCGGCGCACGATCTCTGTTGAACGGACGCTTGTTATCACGGTTGTCACGACGGTCGCCGCGCTTTCTGTCAGGTCTGTCAGATCTGCGCTTCTTGTCGTTCTTCTCTCTCATTGCAGCTGCCTTTGCAGCATCGCCCTTCAGAACCTCACCCTTGTAGATCCATACCTTAACACCGAGCTTACCATAGGTGGTGTCTGCCTCAGCAAAACCATAGTCGATGTCTGCACGGATGGTCTGCAGCGGGATGGTACCCTCATGATAGCTCTCAGAACGTGCGATTTCTGCACCGCCCAGTCTGCCGCTTACCATGGTCTTGATACCCTTTGCGTTCAGACGCATTGCTCTGCCGATGCACTGCTTCATTGCACGACGGAAGGATACTCTGTTCTCCAGATCCAGTGCAATTCTCTCAGCTACCAGCTGTGCGTCCAGGTCAGGCTGCTTTACTTCCAGAATGTTGATTGCAACACTCTTGTTCATCATCTTCTCAAGCTGAACACGCAGCTTTTCGATCTCTGCACCGCCACGGCCGATTACGATACCGGGCTTTGCGCAGTGAATGTGGATTCTTACCTTATCTTCAGCATAACGCTCGATCTCTACACGCGGAACACCTGCAGCCTTCAGAGTCTTCAGGATGAAATTACGCACGTTGTAGTCTTCAACCAGTGTATCGCCGAAGTCTGCCTTCTTGGCATACCAACGAGAATCCCAATCTTTAATAACGCCGACACGGAGACCGTGCGGATTAACCTTCTGGCCCATCTACTTAACCTCCTTGGGATTAGTCTTTTTCTCTCAGCACGATTGTAATGTGCGATGTTCTCTTCAAAATCCGGAATGCTCTACCCTGTGCTCTGGGCATTACACGCTTCATAATCGGACCGGGTGTCACAAAGCACTCAGCAACATAAAGGTTATCCTTGTTCATGTTGTGATTGTTGTCTGCATTTGCAATAGCGGACTTCAAAAGCTTTTCCAGAATCGGACTTGCTGCCTTCGGTGTGAGGCGAAGCGTTGCCAATGCTACATCTGTAGGCTTGTTTCTGATCAGGTCCAGCACGATCTGCACCTTTCTGGGAGAGATGCGGACATTTCTCAGATATGCTCTAGCTTCCATTTCGGTTCCTCCTTCCGCTATTACTTCTTACCGTTATTGGATGTCTTGGAGCCTGCGTGGCCCTTATAAGTTCTTGTGGGTGCAAACTCACCGAGCTTGTGACCAACCATGTCCTCAGTTACATATACCGGCACATGCTTCTTGCCGTCATGCACTGCGAAGGTGTGACCAACGAAGTCCGGGAAGATTGTGGAAGAACGGCTCCAGGTTTTGAGCACCTTCTTCTCTCCTGCCTCGTTCATTGCGATGACTCTCTTCAGGAGTACCTCTTGTACATAAGGTCCTTTTTTTACACTTCTGCTCATTATGCGGTTCCTCCTTTCCGATTACTTGCCATTGCGGCGCTTTACGATATACTTGTCTGTACGGTTGTGGGTCTTTCTTGTCTTGTAACCCAGAGCAGGCTTGCCCCAAGGTGTCACAGGACCAGGACGACCGATCGGAGACTTACCTTCACCACCACCGTGCGGGTGATCGCAGGGGTTCATTACAGAACCGCGTACTGTCGGTCTCCAGCCCATGTGGCGCTTTCTGCCGGCCTTACCGTAGTTAACATTCTCGTGGTCGATGTTGGAAACCTGACCGATGGAAGCCTTACAGCCAATCGGAACCTTTCTCATCTCGCCGCTGGGGAGACGGATCAGTGCATATGCACCTTCCTTACCCATCAGCTGTGCCATGTTACCAGCACTTCTAACGAGCTGTGCGCCCTTGCCGGGATACAGTTCAATTGCATGAATGAATGTACCAACCGGGATATCGGAAAGCTTCAGTGCGTTACCGGGCTTGATATCTGCGTCAGCGCCTGCACGAACAACGTCGCCAACCTTCAGACCGTGAGGTGCCAGGATGTAACGCTTTTCGCCGTCCTCGTACTGTACCAGTGCGATGAATGCGCTTCTGTTCGGATCGTACTCAAGTGTCATAACGGTTGCATTCATTGCTTCCTTATCACGCTTGAAATCAATGATACGATACTTTGTTCTGTTGCCGCCGCCTCTGTGACGAACAGTGATACGACCATAGCTGTTACGGCCGCTCTTCTTCTTCATGGGCTCCAGCAAGCTCTTCTCCGGACCTGTCTTGCTCAGTACAGAGTAATCTGTAACTGTCATCTGACGACGGGACGGAGTTGTAGGCTTGTAGCTCTTAATTGCCATTGTTTTCACTCCTTAACATGCGATTTGCGGGAGCATATTCTCCCATACCTCGAATGGGTCAAACGGTTCTGTATGGATTAATACATACCGTCGAAGAACTCGATTGTTCCTCTCTTCTTCTCGGACTTCTTTGCGCCCTTTGCATTTGCCGGCTCCGGATTTACGGTTACAACTGCCTTCTTGTAGGAAGAAGTTGTGCCTACAAATCTGCCCATTCTCTTCTGTCTGCCACGGCAGTTCACGGTGTTAACCTTAACAACCTCTACATTGAACAGCTCTTCAACAGCAGCCTTGATTTCCAGCTTGTTAGCATCCTTTGCTACCTGGAAAGTGTACTTGTTGTTCGGCAGACCATCCATGCTCTGCTCTGTGATAATCGGCTTGAGGATAATATCCTGTGCTGCTTTCATTATGCGTACACCTCCTCAATTTTTGCGATGGCATTCTTTGCAACGATGAACTTGCCGCCGTTGAGAATGTCATATACATTCAGAGTGTTGACAGCTGCTGTCTTCACGCCAGGAATGTTTGCTGCGCTTCTGTAAACCTTAGCGTCAGCCTCTGCTGTAACGATCAGAGCCTTCTTTTCAACACCGAGTGCCTTGAGCATAGCTGCGATCGTCTTTGTCTTGTACTCATCCATTGTCAGAGTATCAAGAACAATGATGTTGTTCTCCTGAACCATAGTGGAAAGTGCGGACTTCATAGCAAGTCTGCGAACCTTCTTGTTCAGTGTATATCTGTAATCTCTGGGCTTCGGGCCGAGTGCCACGCCGCCGTGTGTCCACTGAGGAGCTCTTGTGGAACCCTGTCTTGCATGACCTGTCCCCTTCTGTCTCCAAGGCTTTCTGCCGCCGCCTCTTACTTCAGTACGAGTCAGTGTGGACTGTGTACCCTGACGCTGGTTTGCCAGATAGTTCTTTACTACCATGTGCATAACGGAAACATTCGGCTCAATGCCAAATACCGCATCAGAAAGCTCTGTTTCGGATACTGCGTTGCCCGCCATATCGAATACTTTAACTGTTGCCATTTACGTTTCCTCCTTCCTTACGCCTTTACACTGTCAACGATGGTAACAATGCCGCCCTTGGGGCCCGGAATTGCACCCTTGATTGCAATCAGGTTGTTTTCTGCATCAACCTTCACAACCTCGAGGTTCTGTACAGTAACCTTTTCATTACCCATCTGACCTGCCATGCCCTTGCCCTTGAAAATTCTGGACGGAGAGGAGCATGCGCCCATGGAACCTGCCTGTCTGTGAACAGCGCCTGTACCGTGAGTTTCCTTCAGCCTGGACTGGTTGTGACGCTTGATTGCGCCCTGGAATCCCTTACCCTTGCTGGTGCCGGAAACATCAACGATGTCGCCAACAGCAAAAGTATCAGCCTTTACAAGGCTGCCAGCCTCCATGCTGCAGTCATCGAACTTGAATTCCTTCAGAGTTCTCTTGTAGCCTGCGCCTGCCTTGTCGAAGTGTCCCTTCATCGGCTTGTTCACTCTCTGAGCCTTCTTGTCGCCATAGCCCAGCTGAACTGCTGCGTAACCGTCGTTTTCCACTGTCTTTACCTGAACTACTACGCAGGGACCAGCCTCAACAACTGTTACCGGGATTACCTTGCCGTTTTCGTCGAAGATCTGTGTCATACCGATCTTCTTGCCGATAATACCTTTTTGCATTTGTTTTCCTCCTTGTAGGTTATTGGTTGGCATTTGCCAACATGACCGAATGAATCACGCTTCATTCAAACGACGTGCTTTCGCACGATTTTCGCAGTGTTTCGTGTGGAATTACTTGCACTCCATTACGATGTCAACACCTGCGGGGAGCTCGAGCTTCTGCAGAGCCTCTGTTGTCTTGCCTGTCGGACGGATTACGTCGATCAGACGCTTGTGTGTGCGCTGCTCAAACTGCTCACGGCTGTCCTTGTACTTATGTGTTGCTCTCAGGATAGTTACGATCTCCTTCTCAGTCGGCAACGGGATCGGACCGGATACGCTCGCGCCGCTTCTCTTTGCTGCCTCAACAATCTTTGCTGCTGCTGCGTCAACAGTTGCATGCTCATAGCCCTTGATCTTGATTCTGATCTTTTCACTTACTGCCATTTCTTTTCGCCTCCTTGTACGGGTTAATACAGGGACGTTAGCGGAACTCATCTGACACTCTGCCGGGTGTATCACACCATCTTTTTATATAAAAAGACCGAAATTCTGAATATTTTCAGGATTCCGGACGCAGTTACAGTATTCAGACGTCACACACCGCCGCAGCTGCGCAGCCCGCCGTAACTCAAAGCGGCGCATTCCTGCCGTGCATTCCGTACCACATACTGTGTCATCATTCCTTGTCGCCCGGTTTAAAATCGGACATACTCCACGAAAATTCCCCGACACACCGCCGGCAACCTTTCGCTTCAACGCATATCTTTGTCCAGCTTCCGCTGAACCTTAATTATTATAGCACAATCCCCCATAAAATGCAAGTGTTTTATGGGGGATTTCCAGAATTTAATTGTAAATTTTTTGTGAACGAACCGGAACGATCCATTCCGCTTCAAAGATCCCATTCATTCCGTCAATATGATCATGTTCAATCCGCATTCACACGCAGGAAATGGCCGGGGTTGACGCAGATATTATTCAGACGCACCTCATAATGCAGGTGGTTGCCGGTGGAGTTGCCGGTGGAACCGACCTTAGCGATGAGCTGTCCCTTTTCGACCTGCTGACCTTCATAGGCAATGACCACACTGCAATGTCCGTAGAGTGTGCGGTAGCCGTCGCCATGGTCGATAATTACATAGTAGCCATAGCCGCCGGAATTCCAGCCGGCTGCCACGACCGTGCCTGCTTCGGAAGCATAGATCTCGGTACCATAGGGTGCCGCAATGTCGATGCCCTTGTGATTGCGGTCGCTGATATAGCCGTCGCTGATATAACCGCCGTTCATCGGCCAGCCGAACTTTCCGTTGCCGGTAAATACCGTTTCAGCGCTTGCAGGCTTCGGGGAATAGGTACCGATGCCGATCTGCTCCGGCACAGGCTCCTTGGTGATTGCAGAGCTGATGACCTCACGACCGTTTTCGATTCCATCGACGTAGGTAATGACCACCTCGCTGGTTTTCTCGCCAAGCACACCCTTGGAAAGCATTTTCCGTGCGCCGAGGTTCAGTGCAGCGGTCTCGACCTCAACGCTGGCATAGTCGATATAGCTCATGATCGTCAGATTCTTCGTATAGGCGATCGGAATATATCGTGATACAGTTGCGACCTTGAGCATACCGCCTTCATAGAAGTTTCGATCCATATGGGGATTGAGCGCTTCCAGCTCTTCAAGCGTCATCTCAAATTTATCCGCCACAAGCTGCGGTGTGTCGCCCGACACGATCACATAACGGCTCTGGGTCTCCTCTTCTGCCAGCATCTTCTTCAGCATATCGGAAGTCTTGGCAACGCTTTCGGTCAGATACAGACCTTCACGATATTCGATCGACTTATTATAATAGACCTCATCCACAAGGTCACTGAGCTGTGTGGCGTAATCCGCAAGCGCTCTGTCCATTGCCTTTTCGATGGGGGCTTTATCGGTCACCGCACCGATGAACTCACCGTCCACATAGATGCCATATGCTTCCGTCAGGGATTCCTGTGAACCGGCAATCAGCTTATCCGCCAAGCTGTGGGAGGTAACATACTGATCCTCCTCGGAGACGATCTTCAGCGTATAGACGGGATTGAAATTGACATCCGCTTCCTCCTCATCCACGGTGCTGATGCGCTGGCGCACCTCAGCTTCCGCCTGTTCAAATTCATCCTCCGAAGCAATGATCCCCAGCTCCTCGCCGTTACACACGACGCTGATGGCGTATTCCAGTCCTGTGCCGTACTGCACGATGGCGATCAGAAAAACCACGGAAAGCACGGGCATGATATAGTTGAAGCTTGTACGCAGGATACCATGCTCACCGAATATGTACATACCAATAAACCGCAGGATCTGCATAACGAAGGTCAGACCGCCGTCCCGTCTGGCGTGGCGCACCTCACGAAGCATCTGCTTTGCGGAGCGGTTGTGCTCCGTAAACGCACTGCGGATCCCTCTGCCGATCAGACAGAAAAAGTTTCCGATCTGCCGGAGCATGTACCAGAGCATCAGGAAAATCCCGCTGACAACTGCCCAGATCACATTCCAGACAACCGACAGGCTGTGCATGACCATCATACCAATGCGCACCATCAGGCGTTCGAAGCCGCTCGGGCGTTTTCTGCGATTGCTGTTACGTTGTTCTTTCATTGTCTGCAACTCCTTTCTCCTGTGTTCGTCTGTAACATAATGGCAACAATTGTTACAGAGCGGTAACACCTGTTAATCATTATAGCAGACTTCGTAAAAAATACAACCCATTTTTCCAGCTGCTTCCAGCAAAGGGGCAAATTCTGTAGCCTTGCACAAATCAAGGGTGGGAAATACAGCGGAAATCACCACTTTGCCATGGACAAGCTTGCATTATTCTCCATTTTCCGGCAATTCCAGTAATTCCTGCATATCCTTGGGAAGCGCTGTCCCGATATGGTGGAGCACTCCATAGCGATCCGTATACGCAAAGGCTGCACAATGCAGCGCATGACGTCCGATGTGCTGCAGCGAGCCGCCGTAGAGGTCATCCCCTGCCAGCGGACAGCCGATATGCGCCATATGGACACGGATCTGGTGAGTACGTCCGGTCTCCAGCTGCAGCTCGGTCAGCGCATAGCGTCCGTACTGCAGTACTTTATAATGTGTAATTGCCGTTTTCCCATCCGGTGAAATGCAGCGTTCGATCAAAGAACCGGGCACACGACCAATGGGCGCAGTGATCGTACCGCTCTGCGGCGGTGCACCCTCCGTAACGGCAAGATACGTTTTCCGGATCCGGCCATGCAGATTTGCTGCAGCAATGGGATGCTTCGCCACAGCAACCAGCCCCGAGGTATTGCGGTCAAGCCGATGCACGGGACGGAAGGTCAGGTGCGGATACATCGCCGCAAACGCATTGCCGAGCGTATCCGTGCGGTGATGCAGGCTCGGATGCACGGGCATGCCAGCGGGTTTCTCAAAAACCAGCAGATCCGCATCCTCGAAGCGCAGCGGCACCTGCAGCTGCGGATTCGGCTGGATCTCCGAGGTATCCTCCATCTGCAGGCAGATGACATCGCCGGGATAAACGGGATCAATGCTGCGGATGGGCTGACCGCTGCGGGTCATGCCGCATTCCACATGCTTGAGTTTGCATAGCTGGCGGCGTGACAGCCCGCAGTCCTGCCGCAGGAACGCCTCAAGCCTGCAAGGCTCCGGGCGTTCCATGCGAAAATACAATATTGGCATGGGATTCCTCCTCTTTACGCTGCTCCCATTCACGCATGCAGATCTGCAGGAACAGCGTGGTGCTTGTCAGCAGATGCGGCAGCAAGCAGGGAATCGTCACGACGGGCAGTACTGCCGGAAGATACCCAAGTATCAGCAAAAGCAGCTGTGCCTGTCTGCCGTGCAGCATCCGCAAAGCGCTTCGCACCGCCGCAAACGGCGAGCCGTCGGGCTGCTCCAGAAACAGGAACGGCACAGCGGCGATTCCGATCTGAAATCGCAGATAATACACCAATCCCGCTGCAGAAAGCAGCAAGCACTGCACCGCTGCAAACAGCGGCAAGCCCGCATCCGCAGCCTCCAGACTGTACCGGAATGCAAGGATCGTTCCCAGTACGCCCAGCGCCAGCGGCAGCATCGCAAACAGCCGCAGCAGCGCCACGCAGCCGAAATACCGGATCGCCTGCAGATAGGCTGCAGCATCGGGGAAAAAGCATTTCCTGCGGCAGCGGCGTTCCAATCCGGACAGCGCCGTAAACCACGCACAGGTTCTGCAGCGCAGCGGCAGCAGCAGACAAAACCGCAGAAACGCCCAGAGCATGGAAAACATCACCCAGCGCCCCGGACTGCCCAGCAGCAGCGACCTTTGCGTCAGTGTTCCGTTTGCAATCAGAATTCCTGCCAGCAGCCACGGAATAAGCTTCAGCACAAGCCATGCTGTGCCGTAAGAAAGGGAGACCGCAAGCGCACGGCGGTAATTCCCGTGCAGGCTGCGGCGTGTAAAAGCATACAGCTCCCGAAAATTCATCAATGATCCGCTCCTTTCCATGAACGGCTCCAGCCGTTCTATGTAAGAAAGAAGCAAGGGAAAGTCAGTCCCTCGAATAGGGCGTCATACCACAGATCTCAAATGCCTGTGCCTGCTGCCACATCTGGGCGGTGAACATAATTTCAAAGCCCTCACCCGGCTCACATGCCAGCTCCTTTGCAGAGATCTTCGGCAGACCAAAGCAGGCAAGCATGTTTGCAATCACACCGGCATGGCTAATCACAGCGCAGTGCTCCAGATCATGCTCCATCATGTCCAGCAGGATCCGGTGCAGCACCTGAAAGCTGCGGATGCACAGCTCCTCCGTGCTCTCGCCGCCGGGCGGACGGACATCGGGCGCACCGCCCCGGAGCCATGTCTTATAATCCTCACGGTGGATCAGCTCATCGACGGATTTTCCATCAAATTCACCGAAATTCAGCTCACGCAGTTCATGCGCAATGTACAGATCCTGATCGGGGAAAAGGATCTCCGCTGTCTCGGTACAGCGCTTAAGCGGGCTGCTGTATACTCTTTGTACTCGGGGATATTCATACAGATCCAGCTTCGCACAAAGCTCCGCCGCCCCCTTTTCTGAAAGGGAATAATCCGTGCTCCCGATATAGATTCCGTTCTCATTCGCCGCCGTTCTGCCATGGCGAAAAAGACTCAGTCGATATCCACGCATAAATTGTTTCCTCCTGACATAAACTGTGAAATCCCGGAATGCACCGGCACAGTGGTATAAAAATTGCACAAAAACAAGGCTTTCGTTTTGTGTTTCTCGTTTTTTTATACAAGAATTTGAGCGGAAAAGTCTTTTTTTTCCACGAAACTCCCACTTTACAATCAGTATAATCTGTATTATAATATTAATAGTAGGAATTCAGAACATTTCAGGAAAGGAGCTTTCCATCAATGAATACAGATTTTCCAAGAATCATTGCACTCCAGCGAAAAGAACGACAGATCAGCCAGAAGCAGGCTGCTGCTGACCTCGGTATTTCCCAGGCACTGCTCTCCCATTACGAAAAGGGTATTCGTGAGTGCGGACTCGATTTTCTGGTAAGAATTGCGGATTATTATAATGTATCCTGCGACTATCTGCTCGGCAGAACCCCCGAACCTGAGGGCAAGACCATCACCATGGAAGAAATTCCCGACGATGACGGCAATAACAGCATGCCCAGCCCCGAGGTGGTTGCATTCAACCGCAAGATCATCAACAACTCCATCAGCCTTCTGTTCTCTCTGGCACAGAAAGCCAACAGCATCACACTCATCAAGGAGATTTCCTCCTATCTGATGCTCTCGGTCTACAAGCTGTTCCGCATTGTGTACAATGCCAACCAGCACAATGACCAGAAGCTGTTCTCCGTACCGAAGGTCGTGGCAAACGATGACGCCAGCGCCATTGTCTGCATGAACGAAGCCAACATCAAGGCTGCATCCAGCGGCATCCCGATCGGTGAGAATGACTGCGTGACAAACTCCGAGATCCTCTACCTGACGACCTCGATCCTGTCCCAGTCCTATCCGGAGTATTCTTCCTCTCTGCTGATGCTGATCAAGATCAGCGAGGACAGTATTCACAAGAAGCGCAATGCGTAATGCCGCCCTTCTTATTATTTTACCACATTTTCAGGAAAAATCAACGTATTTTTTCAAAAATTTTCATCATCTGCTGACGCAGACATGCCGGATAGTTCGAAATGAACGTACCGTAGGGATTCTCCCGCCGTACGGCGGGGGAATCTTTTTGTATGTCAGTGTCTGCAGGGGTAGATAAGGAGTCGTTTTTATGCGAAAACTCAAGGGCATCCGACTGGCGCACGAAAAGCGCACCGCCGACAGTGCCTTTCTCACACTGCCGCTCCCGGAAAAGGTCGTTATCCCGATGGCAATGCACATGGGTGCTCCATGCACCCCGACCGTCAAGCTCCGGCAGCAGGTCTGTGTGGGCGAATGTATCGGCACAAATGAAGCATTCTTTTCCGCCGACATTCACGCCAGCGTTTCCGGTACAGTTACGGCGATCAGCGATTACCGCATGCCGAACGGCAATTACTGCAAAGCGGTCGAGATCACAGCGGACGGCTTACAGACACCGTATGATGGACTGAAGGCGCCCACCTATACAAACCGTGCAGAGTTCATCGCTGCCATCCGCAGAAGCGGTGCAGTGGGTCTGGGCGGCGCAGGGTTTCCGACACATTTCAAGCTTGATCCGAAGAACAAAATTGATTTTCTGATCGTCAATGCAGCAGAATGCGAGCCCTATATCACTTCCGATGACCGCACAATGCAGGAAAAGCAGACAGAGATCATCGCAAGCATCCGCCGTGTGATGCAGGTGCTGGAGATTCCGGAATGCTTTATCGGCGTGGAGGAAAACAAACCGCAGGCGATCCGCATTCTCAGCGAATGCGCCGATGCAGATCCTGCCATTACGATCGTTCCCCTGCCCCCCGTTTATCCGCAGGGTGCAGAAAAGGTGCTGATCTACAATATCACCGGACGCATTGTCGAAGAAGGACAGCTTCCCTCCGATCAGGGAATCATCGTGATGAATGTCTCCACGATGGCGTTTCTGGAGGAATATTTCCGCACCGGCATGCCCCTTGTCAGCCGCAGTCTGACGATCGACGGCGATGCAGTCGGTCAGCCCTGCAACGTTACTGTACCCGTAGGCACCTCCATCCGCACGGTACTGGAAGCTGCGCAGTGCCGCTTTGACGACGTCAGACGCCTGATCGGCGGCGGACCGATGATGGGTGCAGGTCTGCCGGACTTTGATCTGCCCGTCACCAAAACCCATAATGCCATTCTGGCGTTCACCAAGGATAAACCGGCAGTCACCACTGCCTGCATCCGCTGCGGCAGATGTCTTGGCGTTTGTCCGCTGAATCTGATGCCCACAGCAATGGAAGAAGCATACCGCAAGCGTGACAAGGAACGCCTGAACGAACTGCACATGAATCTGTGCATGCTGTGCGGCTGCTGCAGCTACGTCTGTCCTGCCAACCGACCGCTCGTGGAAAGCCACCGGCTGGCAAAGGACTTTCTGCGTACAAAGTAAGGAGGGCGGATGATGAAAAAATTACATATTGCCACATCACCCCATATTCGGGATACGATCTCCACACAGAAGATCATGCTGCTTGTCATCGCAGCACTCCTGCCGAATGCGGTTGCCGCCGTCATCCATTTCGGATGGCGTGCACTGCTCCTGATGGGATTCTGTGTGATCTTTTCGATGGCATGCGAAGGACTTTGCAGGATCGCTATGAAACGGGAACAGACCATTGCTGACGGCAGCGCTGCCCTGACGGGACTTTTGCTGGCGATGAATCTTCCCGTCACACTGCCGCTCTGGCAGGCGGCGATCGGCTGCTTTATTGCAATCGTCATTGTAAAACAGCTTTTCGGCGGTCTGGGACAGAATTTTGCCAATCCAGCCATCACTGCAAGAGTGGTGCTCATGGTGTCCCTCACCTCCGATATGACCAACTGGATCGCCCCCCGTACCGTTGCAGGCAGCGCATTCAGCTATGATGCAGTCTCCACCGCAACGCCGCTGGTATCCGGCAATGCCCCCCTGAATGCCTTATTCTGGGGCAGCACGGGCGGTTGTCTGGGTGAGACCTGTGCAACAGCGATCCTGTTCGGCGGTCTCTTTCTGATGTTCCTGGGGATCATCTCCCCTGTGACGCCGCTTGCATTTATCGGCACACTGGCGGTGGCGGTGTTCCTTGAAACGGGCAGTTTGAATGATGTGGTATACCAGATCATGGCAGGCGGTCTGCTGCTGGGTGCGTTCTTCATGGCAACGGACTATGTGACCACGCCCATCACTGCCAGAGGCAAGCTGATCTTCGGCATTGGCTGCGGTCTGCTGACCTACCTGATTCGTTTCTACGGCAGCTTCCCCGAGGGCGTTTCCCTCGCCATCCTGCTGATGAATATTCTGACACCTTATATTGACAAATTTACCATGACCCGTCCGTTCGGTGCAGTACGTGCGAAAAAGGAGGCAAAGTAATGCAGAAAATTCTTCCCTCCCTCGTCCTCATGCTGGTATGTGCCGTGGTCTGCGGTCTGCTGGCAGCGGCAAATGTTGTCACAAAGGACAAAATCGCACAGGCTGAAGCCGATAAAGTGCAAAAAAGTCTGACGGCGGTGTTCGGCGAGGATACCTATACGGAGCTTCCCGCCGTTTCAGAGGAGATTACAGCGGTATACCGCAATTCTGACGGCATGTACATTTTTGACATCACTGCCGATGGTTATGCCAAAGGCGGTATCCGTGCCCTCATCGGTGTCAATCCGGACGGTACCGTGGCGGACATCGGCATCGTATCGCTTGCAGAAACGCCCGGTCTTGGTACAAAAATCAATGATCCTGCCTATCTAGGAGCATATCAAGGCATCGAAGGGCTCAAAGCTGCCCCCGATACCATTTCCGGAGCGACCTACTCTTCCAGGGGTCTGGAATCCGCCGTACAGGCGGCTCTGGATGTAGTGGCACAGATCAAGGAGGTGGAATAATGGCTGAAAAAAGCTATCTTAAGGAATTAACCAAAGGCATCCTCAAGGAGAATCCCACACTCGTGGGTTTGCTTGGTATGTGCCCGACACTCGCAGTCACCACGCAGGCCGTCAACGGACTGGGCATGGGACTTGCGACCACATTCGTTCTGATCGGCTCCAATCTCGTCATTTCTCTCCTGCGCAAGGTAATCCCCCAGACCGTAAAGCTTCCCTGCTATATCGTCATTATTGCAGGCTTTGTCACCCTCATCGAATTCCTGATGCACGGCTTTTTGCCCGACCTTTACGATGCACTCGGCACCTTCCTTTCCCTGATCACGGTCAACTGCATCATTCTGGGACGTGCGGAAATGTTTGCCTGCAAAAATCCCATCCTTCCCTCCATACTGGACGGACTGGGTATGGGACTGGGCTTCACACTCTCCCTGTTCACCATGGGTTCCCTGCGTGAGATTCTGGGCACCGGAAGCTGGATGGGGCTTTCCCTTCCGGAAAGTTTTCCGACCATGACGATTTTCGTACAGCCTGCCGGTGGATTCTTTGTACTGGGCTGCGTGATCGCAGCAGTCGGCATTCTGACGAACAAAAAGCCGCCGGCAAAGATCGGCTGCGCATCCTGTCCGAACGCAGCGGCTTGCGGCGGCGGATGCAGCGAAGCAAAGGAGGCGTAAGACATGACCGTATTACAGACCATGGTTTCCGTCATGCTTGCGGCTGTCCTGACGGATAACTATGTACTTTCCAAATTCATGGGCATCTGCCCGTTCCTCGGCGTTTCAAAGAAGCTTTCCTCCAGCCTCGGCATGGGCGCAGCGGTCATCTTTGTCATGGCATGCGCCGCAGCGGTGACCTATCCGATCTACCAGCTTCTGGTGCATTTTGACCTTGCTTACCTGCAGACGGTGGCGTTCATCCTCATCATTGCGCTGTTCGTACAGCTGGTGGAGATCGTGATGAAGAAGCTTCTGCCGCCCCTGTACAAGGCACTTGGCGTGTACCTGCCGCTGATTACCACAAACTGCGCCGTACTCGGCGTGACGCTCAATAATATTGACGACGGCTACAGCTACGGCATGTCCATCTGGAATGCGGTCTGCGTCGGCATGGGCTTCACTCTGTCCCTGATCATTTTTGCAGGCGTGCGCAGCAAGCTCGACGCAGCGGACATTCCCGAAACATTCAAGGGAATTCCCGCAACGCTGATCGCCGCTTCCATCGTATCCCTGAGCTTCACTGCTTTTTCAGGCATGATTTAAGGAGGTGCGCATGGATATTTTACTTCCCATTCTGATTTTTGCTGCCATGGGTCTGGCAGCAGGCGTTCTGCTGACGGTGGCGTCACGTTTCTTTGCTGTGGAAACCGATCCCAAAAAGGAGCAGATTACCGAAGCACTCCCCGGTGCAAACTGCGGTTCCTGCGGCTTTGCAGGCTGTGCGGATTATGCAGAAGCCATTGCCGACGGCAAAGCAGAACCCAATCTCTGCAAGCCGGGCGGTGCGGAAGCTGCCGCAAAGATCGGCGAGATCCTTGGCAAGACCGTTGTTGCGGCGGAACCGGAAGTCATGGCGCTTCACTGTCATGGTACCTGCAGCGCAACGGACAGCTACTATGAATACAAAGGCACACCCACTTGCCGTGCGGCAATTGCGAACTACGGCGGCAGCGGCATGTGCAGCTACGGCTGCCTGGGCTTCGGCGACTGCATGGCAGTCTGCGAGGAGGATGCCATCTGCATCAAGGACGGCATCGCTCATATCATCGAGGAACGCTGCCTTGCCTGCGGCAGATGTGCGGCGGTCTGCCCGAAGGGACTGCTTTCCCTGCGTCCGAAATCCAATCCCGTGACCGTGGTATGTTCCTCTAAGGCGAACGGCAAGGATACCAAGCTTGCCTGCAAAAACGGCTGCATCGGCTGCCGGATCTGCGAGAAGAAATGCCCGAATGGTGCGATCACTGTACAGGATTTCCACGCCGTCATTGACTATGCAAAATGCACGGGCTGCGGACTCTGCGCAGAGAGCTGCCCGGTAAAGGCAATACAAATCATGTAACAACAAAAATCCCTGCAGCTGCAGGGATTTTTCCGTCCTGATACTGCACACTTCCCAAAAGTCAAAAACAGCCGTCCAAACGGACGGCTGTTTCTATAGATTACTTATTTTTCAGAATATCTCTGATCTCAGTGAGCAGCTCTTCTTCCTTTGTAGGCTTCGGCGGCTCTGCAGGCTTTGCTTCTTCCTTCTTCTTGAATGCATTGATCGCCTTGATGATGATGAACAGGCAAACTGCAGTCAGCAGGAATGTGATGACATTCTGAATGAAGCTGCCGAAATTGATGTACGGATGATTGCCGAACGGAATTGTCACACCCAGATCGTTGAAATTCACACCCGCCAGGAGCATGCCAATGATCGGTGTAAAAATATCTGCAACCAGGGAATTGACGATCGCCGTAAATGCGCCGCCGATGATCACACCGACTGCCATATCCAGCACATTACCTCTGGAAATGAACTGCTTGAATTCCTTGAAAATGCCGCCAACGGCATTTGTCTTCTTTTCTTCTGCCATGATGCTTCAACCCTTCCTATTTGTTTTGTTCCTTATTCTGTTTTGGCAGCAGCTTCGGACTTGCCGGCTTCTTCAGCCTCTACACCGTTGACTGCTTCCAGGATCGCCTTTGCTGCAGCGGATACTGCGGAATTTTCCACCGCTGCCTGTGTATTTTCTTCAATATTCTCGTCCGCCGCCTTCATGGAACGCTTGGACTTTTTCTTTCCGCTGGCTTCGAGCGCTGCAAGCTGTTCTTCCAGCTCATCCTCATCATTGATCACTGCCTGATTGACCTTGACGCCTGCCATTTTACGTCCACTGCTGTCACCAAAGAACTCATCGGGGGACACAATGCGCTGCGTCGGTTTTTTCGGCGCTGCCTGTTCAGGGGCAGCCTCCGCACCCTTCATACGGGTGGACTTTGCCTTTCCAGGGGTAGGCACCTGCTCATCCTTGACACTGGTGACCTCGCTTGCAGAAAGATTGATCGAAAATGTCTGTGCACTCGGCTTTGTGCCGGCACTCATAGTATTGTGCTTCGGACTCTCACTGAAAATCTGGTTGAGCAGTTCCGCTTCATTCGGCATCTGTGCCGGGGCTGCGGCAGGCTGTGCATTCTCATCCTCATTCATCAGCGCTTCCGCACTGACGGGCATTTCTTCATAAGAAGAAACCCGCATCGTTCCCTGCACGGGGGGCTGCGGAACCGCCTGCGGCATGGGTGCTGCCTGCGGCATCATACCCATCTGGGGATTCTGCATCATCATCGGCTGCATCCCCATCATCTGGGGATTCATCATGCCCTGCATCGGCATCATCGAATAAATCGGATTGCCGTATGCGTCATAGCCCATCATCTGGGGCATCATCTGCATATACATCGGCATTCCGTTCGCATCATAGCCCATGAACTGTGTCTGCGGCATTCCCATCATCTGGGGGTTCATCATACCCATCATCTGGGGATTCATCATACCCTGCATCGGCTGCATACCCATCATCTGAGGATTCATCATGCCTTGCTGCATCATCGCAGGATTCTGCGGTGCTTCCGCCGCTTCCGGTGTCTGCGGATTCTGCGGCATACCCTGTACCGGCTGGTTCTGCGGCATCATGCCCATCTGAGGATTCTGCGGCGGCATACCCGGCATCGGCTGGTTCTGCGGCATCCGAGCCATCTGAGGATTCTGCGGCGCTGCCTGTGCCGCAGGGGCTTTTGGCTGCTGCGGCTGGGGTGCAGCCTGCGCTTTCTGCGCTGCAGCGTATTCTTCCGCCCTGGATGCGCCCGCCATTTCGGGATCCTTTGCAAAAAATCCTTTCTGCTTGGACCCGCCCTTTAATGTCGTTCCGCATTTGACGCAGAACGCAAATTTACTTTCATTATCTTCTCCGCAATTCGGACAAATCACTAAAATCACCGACCTTCTCTATTTCTGGAATTCCCAATTCATCACTCAACTATTATAACATATTCCAGAAGAAAAGGCAAGGGATTTCAAAGTTTTGTACATCCACGTTACAAAACAGGCGAAAACATTGTGCATATTGCCCAATTATGCAGCATCCTCCTCGGAGGGCGCATCTGTCGGTGCTTCTGTCGGCTCCGGTTCTGTCGGGCTGGTCGAAGGCACCGGCACCTCACCGGTCTCGCCGGTATCCACTGTCACAATGAAGCCATCCTCGTTGTTGCCGGAAACCGTATATTCCAGCTCACCCGGAACGGGCACCATGGTGCTTGTGAAGTCCTTGGAGGCTGCAACATAGTACACCTCATAGATCTTGCCATCATGATCCGTGATCCGCAGATGCTCTCCGTCATAGGGATATTCCTTGAGCAGCGCCATATATTCTTCCAGGCACAGCCGGCCCGTGGTCATATAGTAGGCATGGGGAACGCCCACATAGCGATAATGCCACGGCTCGTACTGGATCTCGGTGATGGAAACCTTTGCTTCGGGGAAGCGCAGGATGAAGCCATATTCATAGCAATGCTCATCAATCCAGGAATAGATGCCCGTACCGTCATAGGAACCGTCGCCAAGAAGGCTCAGATCCACACAGTAGCCAGTCTGATGCTCACTATAGCCGGGCTTTGCCACACGCTCGGAGAAGGTCTGTCCGGTTGCTGCCAGATCCTCGTCATACAGCTCCTGCTGACGCTCCTTGCTGCGATAGCCGCTCTGAACAAGGAGATTGTCGTCATAAGTCTCCTCAAAGAACGCATCAAACATCAGGATCAGATGATCCGCCACTGTCTGACGCACCAGCAGCTCGGAATCACGCACGGAAAAGCTGTGGCAGTCCGCCTCCAGCTTCACCTCATAGAGGCTCACGATATCGTCCTCATCCCCTGCAAACGGGAGCACGTTATTCACCAGCATCAGCGGTCCGTTATATACCTCAAGATTCAGATATTCCTCACTCTGGAAAATGATCCCCGGCTCCTCGGTCGTCGGCTCGGTTGTCTCTGCTTCACTGGATGCAGACTGATAGGTTGTGGTCTGATCAATTCTGCCGCCGTTTGCAGCCACACAATAGCCGCCATAACCGATGGCGCCAAGCAGCGCCAGCGAAAGAATCACATCGAGCGCACGTTTGCCGCCGCCGTTCTCCTTTTGCTTCGGTTTACCCATAATGATACACTCCGTTTCTTTTGATTTCTGAAATTTTCGATTGGCTTACAGAAAGCCATACATCTTTATTATACCACATTCATCGAAAAAAGGGAAGTCTTTTTTCTGATTTTCCCAAAAACGCTCAAATTTCCCGTGTCAGCGCCACATCATCGCATGCATATGCACGCCTTTTGCATGCATAGAATGAAGGGACGGGAGGGATGTCCATGAAACACGTACTGCGCTGCACGCTGCTGGCAGCATTACTGACATTAACCGGCTGCGGGACTGCCGGAACCGGCACGCAGCATTACTATATCCAGGAGGTCGCACATCTGTACCCCCATGCGGTGCTGCCGGCACAGGACGCATCCGAAGCATACACGCCATGTAATTACGAGGAAGTCCGTGCCGTGTGGATTCCGGTCATGCAGTACGCTGACTGGATGACGGGGAAAACTGCCGCACAGTTCCGTGCCGCTGTCCGGGAAGCCTGCAAGAACTGTTGTTCCCTCGGCATCAACACACTCTATGTGCATGTGCGATCCTACTGCGACGCCTACTATGCGTCCGATCTGTTTCCGAAAGGCGCCTATCTGGACGGCGACTACGATCCCCTTGCGATCCTGCTGGAGGAAGCGCATACATGTGCACTTTCGGTGCATGCGTGGGTCAATCCCATGCGTGCGGCAGCTGCTGATGTACTTGCCGCTGCAGACAAGCGCTACCCCGTTGCTGCATGGTATGCGGATGCCGAAAAAAACGGCACTTACCTTGTGCAGTCGGGAGCACAGTATTACCTGAACCCCGCCTATGAGGAGGTGCGCCGCCTGATTGCGGACGGTGTCACAGAGATCGTCGCCCGGTACGAAGTGGACGGTATTCACATCGACGATTATTTCTACCCCACGCAGGATGCTGCCTTTGATGCGCAGGCATTCTCCGAAAGCGGTGCTGCCGACCTTGCGGCATGGCGCCGGGAGAACTGCAATGCCATGGTAAAAGCAATGTATGACGCTGTGAAGGCACAGGATGAACGGCTTCTCTTCGGCATCAGTCCGCAGGGCAACATGCAGACCAATTACCACAGGCTCTATGCGGACTCATCGCTCTGGTGCGGCGCTGCCGGATACTGCGATTATATCGCACCGCAGATCTATTACGGCTTCGAAAACGAAACCTGCCCTTTCGAAGAAACAGCCAAACATTGGAAACAGATCGCAACAAAGGCATCCCTCGTCATCGGGCTTGCGCCCTACAAGATCGGGCTGGAGGATACCTGGGCAGGCACAGGAAGTGCGGAATGGCAGACGGACGGAGCGGTGCTTTCGAAGCAGGCTGCGCTTGTGGAGGAACTGGATGGTGCGGAGGGCATTGCGCTCTACAGCTACGCATCCGTCTTCACGCCGCAGGCGGATGCGACAGCAATGGTGACCGCCGAACGTGAACGCATCGGGGCGATGTGGACGACGGATAGCACAAAACGCCCCGATTCGTAATGAACCGGGGCATCGTTCTGTTTGATTATTCTGCCAGTGCAGCCTTAATTTCGTCCACCTTATCGGTTTTCTCCCATACAACGCCGATATTCTCTCTGCCGAAGTGACCGTATGCCGCAAGCTTTCTGTACTGCGGACGGCGCAGGTCAAGCATCTTGATGATGCCCTGCGGGCGCAGATCGAATACCTTGTTCACAGCCTCAGCAAGCTTCTCGTCGGAAACCTTGCCGGTACCGAAGGTATCGACCAGAACGGATACGGGACGTGCCACGCCGATGGCATAAGCCAGCTGGATCTCGCACTTGTCAGCCAGACCTGCAGCTACGATGTTCTTGGCAATGTATCTTGCCGCATAGGCTGCGGATCTGTCCACCTTCGTCGGGTCCTTACCGCTGAATGCACCGCCGCCGTGTCTGGAATAGCCGCCGTAGGTGTCAACGATGATCTTTCTGCCGGTCAGACCGCTGTCACCCTGCGGACCGCCAACCACGAAACGGCCTGTGGGATTGATATAAATCTTGGTGTTCTCATCCATCAGCTCTGCCGGGATCACAGGATCAATGACCAGCTCCTTGATATCCTCACGGATCTGCTCAGTAGGGATCTCCGCAGAATGCTGAGAAGAAATTACCACTGCATCCACACGGACGGGCTTGCCGTTTTCATCATACTCTACCGTAACCTGGGACTTGCCGTCGGGACGCAGATACCGAAGGGTACCGTTCTTGCGTACTTCGGTAAGCTTGAGCGCAAGCTTGTGCGCCAGAGAAATGGGCATGGGCATAAGCTCCGGAGTCTCGTTGCAGGCATAGCCGAACATCAGACCCTGATCGCCGGCACCGGTTTCCTGTTCATCCGCAGTGCTGTCATAGGAGCTGTTAACGCCCATTGCAATATCGGGGGACTGACCGTCAATGGCAGTCAGCACGTTGCAGGTATGACCATCAAAGCCGAATTTCGCGCGGTCATAGCCAATCTCGATCACAACGTCTCTTGCGATCTTCGGGATATCAATCTTAGCGGTTGTGGTGATCTCACCCATGCACAGCACCATACCGGTGGTGGTTGCGGTTTCGCACGCAACTCTTGCCATGGGATCCTGCGCCAGAATGGCGTCAAGCACTGCGTCAGAGATCTGGTCGCAGATTTTATCGGGATGTCCTTCTGTAACGGACTCGGATGTAAACAATCTTTTCTGCATAATTCTTCCTCCTTCTTTTCCATCAACGTCCAAAAGATGACAAAAAACGACGCTTGTTTACCAAGCGCCGTGATTTTCTCTGAAAAATCCTCATCTCTCGGTAACACCGCAGGATTTAGCACCTTGTCCATTCAAGACAGGTTGCCGGGCTTCACAGGACCTGTTCCTCAGCCGCTCTTGATAAGGTTGCAGCTTCTGCTGCTATTTCATTATACTATATTCTTCACCGCTTGTCAACAGGTGAATATTGATATTTTTCTCAAAAATTCCCTTGACAAATTTATGCAAATATGTTACACTGAATTTGTAAGTTGCTGCAGATGCAGTGTTATTCTTACAGGAAGAATACAATATCATGAAGGAGTGTTGGATATGGCAAAAGACTATTCACCTGCAATTGCTGATGCGATCGTCGATTTTTTTCACAAGGATGACTGGAATTTCAAAGAAATTGACGAAAATGGCGTGATCCGAACAGGCGTTACCCTGAAGGCAAAAGCAAAAAAAGCAGACATTAACATCAATGTCACAAATACCGGCTTTGCAATCAACAGTTCGCTTCCTTTTTCGGCTGATCAGGATTCCATGGCCGCAACTGCAGAATTTATTGCAAGAGCAAACTTCGGAATGATGCACGGCAATTTTGAGCTAGACTTCAGAGATGGTGAAATCCGTTACAAAACGACACTGTACTGCGAAGAGCTGACCCCAACTTTCAAGCAGATCCATTTTCTGCTGTATGTCAACCTTACCACACTGGAAAAATACGCAAACGGTCTCATGAAAGTTGTGTTCGGTATGGCTACCCCCAAGGAAGCCATCGACGAAATTGAAAACAGTTGATCAGCAAAGCTGCTGTACCTCTTATCCGGTACAGCAGCCTGTTTTTCTCATCATTCATTGCAGAATGCCATGCCAAAACAGCCCTGCACGCTGGTTCATGCAGGGCTGTAGCTGTCATTCTTTATCCAGCAGAAACAAAAGCGGATCAACACGGTTCGACGCTTCATTCGCAAGCATTTCCTGATATCTTCGCTCATTCTCCTTTGCGATCTGGTCACGCACATGCTGAGGGATCTGAGGATGTTTGACCTTTGCATTTCTTGCACGGTTCTCCTCAAGCACCTTTGCCGCACGCTCTGTCAACAGATGTTCCTTTGGCGGTTGAAATACGATCGGCTTGATGTAAACAAGCCCTTCTACCTCAAGCTTACCATCCACGATCCTTGCAGTGAGATCTGCCGGAGCAGGATTGCACCGCACGGTTCTCATCGTCTTCGCAATATACGCACAGACATCCAGCAGCTTTACATTTCCTTCCATCCGGACGTTGTAGCCTTTTATATTGGTCATAACCACTTTTTTCTGCTGCTGCGCACTCATTGTGACAGTGCTCCTTTCCATAGCAGTTCCGTCCACGCCTGCACGATTTCCTCTGCCTGTGCTGCATAGAGCTGGTGGCTGGAAGCATCCCTGACCGCCCAGTTCTTTGTTTGTGCGTAGGCAGTATTCTCCGCTTTCCATGTGGCATTTTTGAGTTTTGCGTCCATATCACTGACGAAAAGCAGCGCCGGAATGCCATGGAGATCGGCATTCCGGATCTCCTGTGCATTTTGGGTAGACATTGCCTGTTCGTCACGCAGTTCGGTATTGAGGGCATTCCGGAAGTACAGGCGGCAGTATTCCGCACGCTCCGCATCATCCAGACAATCGCCCTTCCAGAGATCCGCCTTCCCGAAAATCAGCTTTATGATGATTTTCTGCAAAAGCTTTGATTTCTGCGCCGGACGGAGGATGCGGAACTGTTTTTCCATCATTGCAGCTTTCTTTTCCGCCGGAATTTCCTTGTCCTGTGCCAGTGCAAAGGGCGGTGTGACCATATCGAGACCGAGGATGCATTCCACCTCGGATGGATAATGTGACGCCCAGAAAATCGCCTCCAGCCCGGAATAGGAATGCGCCGCCAGACAGTACGGCGGCAGGATCCCTGCCTTAGCAAGGGCTTCCCTGCTTTCATCAACCATATTGCGGATCTCACGGCTTGCGCCGGTATTCCCCTGACTATAGCCATAGCCCGCCTTTTCGACAACAGCGATCCGGAAATGATCCGTCAGTCTTTTCCAGAGGGGCTTGTATTCCAGCACGGGGGAAGTCACCCCTGCACCGGCGAGGAAAACGATGGTATGCTCCCCACTGCCAGCCCCGAACACATTCATGTCATGTCCGTTCACACGGACTTTATTTTCATATTGTGTCATTTCTTCTCCTGCAGTTATTTCTGCTCAAGTGCGGTAATGAGATCCACTCTTCTCTGGTGTCTGCCGCCTTCAAATTCTGTATGGAGAAACAGTTCCACAAGTTCCAGAGCCAGTCCATGACCGACCACACGCTCGCCCATGCACAGCACATTGGCGTCATTATGCAGGCGGGTATACTTCACAGAGAAGCAGTCGCTTGCACATGCCGCACGAATGCCCTTGACCTTGTTTGCTGCCATACTCATGCCAATACCGGTGCCGCAGAGCAGGATGCCCTTTTCTGCCTCACCGCTGGTGATCTTTGCGCAGACAGCTTCTGCAATGATGGGATAATCGAACGGAACACCTTCCTCGGTACCGCAGTCCATGTACGGAATGCCGTGTTCATCAAGATATGCTTTTACTGTTTCCTTCAGCTTGCAAGCTGCGTGGTCACAACCAATTGCGATCATAGTCATTACTACCTTTCGTTATTCTTTTCTACTTTTTGGGCTTCACATTGAACAGTATGATTCCAATGACGGCAATCACAATTCCGCCAATCAATTCCAGCCCGGCTGAACGCCCGGTATCATTCTGATACATGATGCTGGTAGCAGCCATAATTGCGCCGATTGCCAAAAGTAAACCTCCGGCTAATTTCATGACTTCCACCCACCTCTACTTATCCGTTTTCTTCTTCTGCACCTGTACTGCCTGCAGATATGATGCAGTCAGCTCCTGTGCAGTGACGGGAGTCTTCCGTGCCGCACAGGTGCAGACACCTGCTGCCGACTGCAGTCGGAGCATGGGCGGTGCAATGTGCAGCTTGTCCGTGGGATGATTGGTGAGATCCGTGTACTGTTTCATGAATTCCTCCGCACCGTCACCGACCAGAATGACCGGTTCTTCGATACGTCCGACAACCTCCATAATTTCAGAAGTCGTGTGCAATTCGTCCGGTATCATGCGTTCCACGCCATGGGGCGCATCATTCATGGAGTATCGATAGGAGAACCATGCGCAGTAGAACAGGTCGGCTCTTGCGTGCATCAGTGCCAGAATCTGCGGCGCACCATAGATCCGGCTTGCCATCGCTTCCAGCGTGGAAACACCCACGCACGGTGTATTATGCACCATCGCCATGCCCTGCACCGCCGCAATGCCGATGCGCAGACCTGTATACGAACCCGGTCCTACTGCAACCGCATAGCAGTCCACGTCCTCGGGCTTCATGCGACATTCTTCAAGCAGCTCCTTGCAAAGAGGAAGGATCACCTGCGAATGCGTGCGGGTGGTGTAGATCGTATGCTCACCGAGCAGGATGCCGGATTCCGTGTCCAGAATCGCCGCAGAAGCCGTCTTTCCCGATGTATCAAGTCCCAATATCCGCAAAGCGTTCATCCCCTTTCAGTGTGATCTCTCGTTCCTCATCGCCCAACCGCTTCAGTGTCAGGAACATGGTATGTCCCGGCAGTGCGGCAGTGATATTCTCCGACCATTCGACCGCAAACACGCTCTCGCTCTGCGGATAGTCGTAAAAGCCAGTCGTTTCCAGCTCATTCTCATCGACGATACGGTACATATCAAAATGGATCAGCGGTGTGATGCCCTCCCGACTGTACTCATGCACCAGTGCAAAGGTCGGGGAGGTCACAACATCGGGCAGTCCCATGCCGAGGGCAAGCCCCCTTGTAAATGTCGTTTTTCCTGCGCCCAGATCCCCCAGATAGGCGATCACATCGCCGGCTTTCAGCTTTGCGCCGATCTTCTGCGCAAGCGCAATCGTTTCTTCGGGGGAATGGGTCGTCCAGTTCCAGGTATACTGCATCAGAACAGTCCGGTGATGTTGCCGTCGTTGTCGCAGTCGATCTTGAACGCAGCCGGTGCCTTGGGCAGACCGGGCATGGTCATAATATCGCCGGTCAGTACGACTACAAAGCCCGCACCTGCGGACAGGCGCACGTCACGCACAGTGATGGTGAAATCCTCCGGGCAGCCCAGCAGCTTCGGATCATCGGAGAGCGAATACTGTGTCTTTGCGATGCAGACCGGCAGATTGCCGTATCCCATGTCCTCGATTTCCTTGAGTGCCTTTGCAGCTGCAGGGAGGAACTTCACGCCGTTTGCACGGTAGATCTCCTTTGCAATAGTCTCCACCTTCTTGGAAATGGAAAGCTCATTCTTGTAAAGCACACGGAAGCCGTCATCGTTGTCCTCGGTCATCGCAATGGTCTCGCAGACCTTGGTTGCGAGGTCGGTACCGCCTTCGCCGCCCTTTGCGAAGATCTCGCACATGGAGGTCTCCACGCCGAGCTTCTTGCAGTAATCTGCCACGAAAGCCAGTTCCTCGTCACTATCGGTATGGAAACGGTTGATGGCAACCACAACCGGCACATGATACTTGAACATATTCTCAATATGTGTGCGCAGATTCACGATACCACGCTTGAGCGCATCCACATCGGGGGTGGTGAGATCTGCACGATCCACACCGCCGTTGTACTTGAGCGCACGGATGGTGGCTACCATGACAACGCAGGAGGGCTTGAGACCGCCGTAGCGGCACTTGATATCAAAGAATTTCTCCGCACCAAGGTCGGAACCGAAGCCTGCCTCTGTGATGCAGTAGTCACCGAGCTTCAGCGCAAGCTTTGTAGCACGGATGGAGTTGCAGCCATGTGCAATATTGGCGAAGGGACCGCCGTGGATCAGTACGGGAGTATGCTCAAGTGTCTGTACGAGGTTCGGCTTGAGCGCATCCTTGAGCAGTGCTGTCATCGCACCTTCCGCCTTCAGATCCTTTGCATAAACCGGCTCACCCTTGACATTGTACGCAACGAGAATATTGCCCAGACGCTTCTTGAGGTCGGCAAGATCGGTCGCAAGGCAGAGGATTGCCATAACTTCGGATGCCACAGTGATCTGGAAGCCATCCTCACGGGGAACGCCGTTGAGTCTGCCGCCCATGCCGACAACGACATTGCGCAGTGCTCTGTCGTTCATATCCATGCAGCGCTTGAACATGATGCGGCGTGTGTCGATCTGCAGTTCGTTGCCCTGCTGGAGGTGGTTATCCAGAAGTGCGCAAAGAAGATTATTGGCAGCCGTCATAGCATGAATATCGCCGGTGAAATGGAGATTAATGTCCTCCATCGGAACGACCTGAGAATAGCCGCCGCCTGCAGCACCGCCCTTGATGCCGAATACGGGACCGAGGGAGGGTTCACGCAGTGCAAGAACAGCCTTCTTGCCGATTTTTGCCATAGCCTGACCGAGGCCCACGCTGACGGTGGTTTTTCCTTCGCCGGCGGGGGTGGGATTGATGGCGGTCACAAGGATCAGCTTGCCGTCAGGACGGCAGGCAGTCTTTGCATAGAGCTTTTCCGTCACCTTTGCCTTGTAGTGTCCATAGGGTTCGAGGTCCTCAGGTGCAATGTCAAGACCTGCCGCAATTTCCATGATGGGTTTCATCTGCGCAGCCTGCGCAATTTCGATATCGGATAACATGTTTCTTACCTCCGGATTGATAGTTCTTGTCACAATTCCGACGCCGTTTTGCAGCGTCATCCAGTTACTTTCAGTATAGCATATTTTCCCGCTGAATGCAAGCGGATTTTCGGATTATTACGCATTCTGTTCGAACATTTCAGTGAGCGCTCTGTCCGCATCGATCTGACCGGCAAACAGTGCTTTGAAGGTCTCGTAATTCTCATCCATAAAGGAAATCGGGTACATGAACGAATCCTCGATGATCTCTGCGCTCGGCGTCTGTCCTACACAGTTCTGACCGATTCGGAAGTACAGGATCCCTTCGTCAACATCCAGCACAAGCGTACCAAGCAGGAGTCTTGCGTTCACATCATTGATCAGTGCACGGAACTCGTCATAATGTGCAGAATCCATCGCCAGATCCGCAGCTACCATGACCGTAAATGCGGCTTCTCCCACAATGGCATGGATCATCACGCCGGTTTCTTCGGTCAGTCCCACAGCACTCTGGAACATGCCCTCTTCCTCAAAATAATCATACTTCCAATTCTGCTCTTTAAAAAACGCCTGAATTCCGTTTACAATCGCAGTATTTGCCATATCTGTTCCTCCTCTAAATAACGAAAGTGCCGCCGTATGGCGGCACTTTTCACCTGTTCAATATTTATTCTGCAACAGCAGTCATACCTGCTGCTTCTGCAGCATCAGCTGCAGCCTCTGCTTCCGCAGCAGCGATCTGCTCTTCGAGTGTCGGCTCACCTGCTGCAGGTGCAACCTGTCCCATCTCAGCCATCAGGCGCTGCAGTTCGGAATCCACCTTTGCATTTGCCTGCAGCTGCTCGAAGGTCTCCATCTCGGAGGAGCTGACGCCATTGGACGCAGCGATCTCGGTGAACGCCTCAGCCTCTGCTTCCTTGCGTGCAACCTTTTCTTCCATGCGGCTGAACTTATCGAAGGAGCTGTTGGTATCGATACCACCGATGGACTGTGCCAGATTCTTCTGGGTATCTGCCATCTGGGAACGAGCGATCAGCATTGCCTGACGGCTCTTTGCTTCTTCCAGCTTTGCCTTGAGTGTCTCCACCTGTGTACGGATAGCATCGGTCTGGTTGGAAATGGTCTCGTACATTTCCTTATAAGTTGCGGTTTCTTCATCCGCCTTGACCTTCTGCTGAAGTGCACGCTTTGCAAGATCGGTATTGCCTGCAGCGAGTGCAGCCTTTGCCTTTGCTTCCCAGTCAGCGCTGCGGCGTGCAGCGTCATTATACTGCTTTTCTGCCATACGCTCGCTGGCAACTGCCTTGCCGAGTGCCTGTGTGGACTTATTCAGTTCCTTCTGCATATCAAGGATGATCTGCTTGACCATCTTCTCCGGATCCTCTGCACGATCGATCAGATCGTTGACGTTGGACTTGAAAATATCACTGATTCTTGAAAAAATACCCATGGTTCTTTCCTCCGTTCAAATCGTTATAATACAGCGGAACTGACGAAAACGTTCCACCTTACTTGTATGATACCATAAAACTGCACAAATGTCAAGGGATATGGCGCCGGCAAACAGATTTCTGTGAACCGTATTGCCTGATTGACTTTTTCAACAGAATATGCTACATTAAGCATAACACCAAATCCATTGAAAGGGGGGCGGCGGATATGGAGGATGAAATTCTGTTTCTGCTGGTATTCTGGGGGATCGTTCTGGCAGCGATTCTCACTGCCGGTATTGTGCTTTCCGTGAAGCGGAATGCAAAGTACCGGGAATTGTGGCGGAAGCATGCTGTCTACACCACCGCCAGAGTCATCAAGCTGACGCCCGGCGGATTGGATCCACAGACATGCCGCCAATGTGCATATCGGATGAATATTGAATTCGAAACGACCAGCTGGGGTCACACACGGACGGAGCACACTTATCTCTGCACCGGACGCCGCAGCATCAGGAAGTACAAGGAGACGGTGCCGATCGCCTATATTCCGCAGTATCTGCTGCATTACCACGGGCATATGACAAGGCAGGAAATGCTGGAACAGACGGGGTACGGCGGTTATCCGTACTATCATCTGGTACTTTTTGCAGAGGATCTGCCTGCCGGAATTTCCAAGAAATCATAAAGAGCGTTCTCCCTGCACGAGAGAACGCTCTTTTCATTTATTCCTGATCCTCCGCTAAAGGAAGGCATTCCTCCAGATACTGGAGCATATAGACTTCACGCTTATCTGCAAAGGTGTTAATGATCTTGAGCATATCATTCAGATGACCGGAATATGTCCAGATGCTGTTATCGCCCTGCTTGCGCAGATTGTCCAGATGCTGGTAATACTTCATCTGTTCCAGATAGCGGGAACCATTGAGCTGGGAGAGCACATCCTTGATGTGCATACCGTCGAGTACGCCGTCCGCATATTCATAGATCTTGTCCCGGAAATAAGTGCGGCAGTCCTCACGCTCCATCAGCGCTGCAAACAGCGGAGAATAGCGCTCATCCCCCTCCTTGAGAATATGGGAGAGATTGTTGTAATGCGCCAGCAGCTCCGGCTGCTCGTACATGCCCATGGAATAGTCCATGTCATGGACAAGGAAGCGCCACTTTCCGTCATAGACGCTCTCGCCGGGTGCTTCACCGTCCATCGGCACATAGCGGTAGCAGCGGAAATTGTTCTGCGGCCAGTCACGGTTGTTGATGTAGATATTGAACGCAAAATAGTCCAGATAATTCTCCACATCCATCTGCTCGCAGAGCGCAGCATAGACCGTATCATCCGTCAGATCTGCTTCTGCATACTGCGCATACATCTCGTTGAATGCCTGTGCATGCACAGCGTCCTCGTCATCCTCCTCGACCTTCTTTTCGATATCCGTGCCTTCACAGATCACGAAGCTGCCAAGATCGGTATCACTCGGGTATTTGTCCTTGAAATAATCATCGCAGTAGGTCTCATGCAGCCAGAAAAGCCCGTAATATGAACCATTGAGATAGACCACCGCCGGCACGACCTTTTCATAATCCGCAAAGCCTGCCTCCGCTGCAAGCGTCTGGCAGAGCTCATCCCGGATGAACGCAAACTGAAAATCATTGCCGCTGTTGCGCAGCACGAGCTTATCGTATTCATCGATCACCATGCCGGAGCCGTCCGCAAGCGGCGTCTGGAACAGATCCGTGTGGAATGCGCCGATGCCGGCATCATCGCCATAGCTCTTTCTTGCGAAAAGTTTCATGGATTTGATGCTGTTGCCACGGGAACCGGCGCCATAGATACGCACGCCGCAATGCTGCCCGAGGATCTGCGCACCGCTGCCGTCCCATGCCGAAACATAGACCTCACGCTCGCTTTCTCTTCCACGCAGCTCGTAATTCTCGCCGTAGAAAATGCCGTCCGGCTTTTCGGTCAGCACCGCCGGATCACCGCTGACAGAGAATACATACTCCGAAAAGCGTTCATTGACACCGACTGCAGCAAAATAGGTGTGCACGGAAACTGCGGATTCCGTACCGTCGGCATAGTATGCCTTTGCCTTGATGGTGTGGGCGGTCGGGAAATCTGTGTTCTCGCATTCATAGAAAATCGGCTCCGTATAGAGCGCCGCTGTCCGATCCGGTTCGCTGCCATCCTCGGTGTAATAGATCTCTGCATCCTGCGCTGTTTTCAGCTCCACGGAGATGCTTGCGTTATAGAAGGTCTCCTCCAGAGAAAAAACAGGCGCATTGCTGGTGAAAATGTAGGAATAATCTTCCGGGGCGGAAATCACGGCATAGGTTGCCTCCGGGATATCCTCCGCAGCGGAAGAAGGCTGTTCCTGCGCATCGCATCCTGTCAGCAGCAGGCTGCAGCAAAGCAGCGGCAGGAAATAACGGGAAAACTGATTCATTGGCTGACTCCTTTGATCTGAAATGGATACATATAGTTCAATTATAGCGAAATTTTCTCTTTTCGTCAATACCTGCACATCTGAATTCCTGCGATTTTCCGACGTTTTTGTTCTATTTTTACAAAAATGTGAAAGATTATGAAAATTTCTCACAAACTCCTTGCAATTTTATGCAGAATGTGGTAAAATATAAGTGTAATTGTTTTTTCTGCAGCATAAAGGAGATGTTACATCATGAACACAGACAATGCGAATATTTTGCTGCATCACGAACAAACAGAACGTGCAATCAATCCATGCAGCAGTATTCTGATCACTTACCATTGCAGCAGCGATACATTTTCTTATCTGACCGATATGTCCCGGCTGTGCAATGCGTTGCCCGCAGGTTCCCTGTGGGAATTTCTGCATGCAAACGGAACTGCATCGGAACAGACAATCCGCCGGATGCACCGGCAGCTTGAGGAAATTTGTCATGCGGATGCGCCGAAGGCAACCTTTGCCGAATACTGTCTGATTGACACAAATCACGAACGGCACTGCTATCGGATCGGTATGATCTGTACGCAGCCGCATACAACTGTCTCCATTACAATGACCGACATCACGAATACGCAGGCTTCGGCACAGCATGCCTGCCGCCATGCAGGAACGGATGAACTGACGGGGCTTCTGACCCGAAAGGAATTCTGCCGCACAAGCGACGCCGTACTCCACAAAGACCCCGATGGTACTGCGGCTGCCGGTTATTCTGTGGTGTATTTTGACATTCTGCGCTTTAAGGCGATCAATGATCTTTTCGGCATGTCAAAGGGCGATGCCTTGCTGTGCTGCATTGCCGATACCATCCGCAGCGCTGTACAGCAGGGCGACTGCGGCTGCCGCATCGGTTCCGACCGTTTCGTTGTCTTCATGAGCAACAACGGCAACAGCCCCGAAGCGCTGATCGAACGTCTTGCCAAAGCACTGGCACAGTACGGACTTCCGTTTGAGATCACCTTCAATGCCGGCATCTATGTCACCGGTGCGGAAGTGATAAACACCGATGCCATGATCGACCGTGCCATCATAGCGCAGTCTTCGATCAAGGGAAATTACAATATCCGTTATAAATATTTTACCGAATCCCTGCGTAAGGATCTGCTCGGAGAGCAGGAAATCGTCGGCATGATGGGTGCTGCACTTTCCGAAAAGCAGTTCATTGTGCATTACCAGCCCCAGTACAACCACTCCACGGGCATGCTGATCGGTGCAGAGGCACTCGCACGCTGGAATCATCCGGAGCGTGGACTGATCTCACCGGGTATTTTCATTCCGATTTTTGAAAAGAATGGATTCATCACCAATCTCGATTTGTATATCTTCGAGGAGGTCTGCCGCTTCATTCGTTCCTGCATGGATGCAGGTCTGCCGATCGTTCCGATTTCCACCAATTTTTCACGCTATGATATCTTCTACCCGAACTTTGTCGAAAAGCTGGAAGAGCTTCGCACCAAATACGATGTTCCGGTCAAAAATATCCGTGTGGAACTGACGGAATCCTCCATCATCGGCGGCAGCAAGCATACGAATGAGATCGTCCGCAAGCTCCATGACTGCGGATATATCGTCGAAATGGACGACTTCGGCAGCGGTTATTCTTCTCTCAATGTCCTCAAGGATATCGAACTGGACATGATCAAGCTCGACATGCGCTTTTTGTCCAATGATTCGGAAAGCAACAAAGGCGGCACCATCATCAGCTCCGTCGTCAGAATGGCAAAATGGCTCAACATGCCCGTCATTGCCGAAGGCGTCGAAACGGTACAGCAGGCTGATTTCCTGCGCAGTATCGGATGCGATTATATCCAGGGGTATCTCTACTCCCGACCGCTTCCGGAAGCCGGATTCCTTGCGCTCATCAGCGGCAGTTCAGTTGGTGCAACCGTGCCGCAGATGCGTCTGATCGAAACGCTCAATGCCTGCGATTTCTGGGATCCGAAATCACAGGAAACCCTGATCTTCAGCAATTATGTCGGCGGCGCTGCCATCTTTGATTTCCATGACGGCGAGCTGGAACTGCTGCGTGTCAATCAGAAATACCTGCAGGAAATCGGCATGAATCTCTCGGAAAAAGAACTGATCATGTCCGACCCGTTTGCTGTATTTGATGAGAACAATAAAGCGATCTATCTGGAAATGCTCTACCGTGCCATTGAAACGGGTGAGGAGCAGGAATGCGAGACCTGGCGCTGTATCAGTTCTCCCTGCTGCGGCGATGAGCGCATCTGCATCCGCAGCACCGTACGGATGATCGGCAAGAGCCTGGAAAGCCATCTGTTCTACGCAATGATCCGTAATGTTACTGCGGAAAAAAATCTGTATCGTGAGATCCTTGACAGCGAACGCCGCTTCAAGGTTGCCAGCGAACAGGTCAATATCTACTTCTGGGAATATACCGTCGCCACAAAGGAAATGCGCCCATGCTTCCGCTGTATGCGTGATCTCGGGCTGCCGCCGCTGCTGACCAATTACCCGGAGCCCGCAATCGAACGGGGAATTTTCCCTCCCGAGGTCGCAGACATGTACCGTGACTGGCACCGGCAGGTTGCAGAGGGTGTGCCGGAACTGGAGGCAGTCATTCCGCTCACGCCGGACAGAGTCCCGTTCCGGGTACGTTACACGACTGAATTCGATGATAACGGTCACCCTGTCAAGGCATACGGCTCCGCAGCACTGATCGTAGATTAACAAGATTGGGCAGCTTTCTGCTTCACTGCAGAAACGTGAAGATTCACTGAAAAAGGACTTCTCCGCAATTCGGGAGAAGTCCTTTCTGTTTGTTGGATCGTATCAAAATGTGCGCCGCCGCCTGATTGGCGGCGGCTAAAGGGGTGGAATCTATCCCTGTCATGAAGAAAACAAACAGGTTTATGAAGAAAGAGACTTATTGTTCCAGAACCATCCGCTTCATGATCGCAAGATCAAAGACATTGATTCTGCCGTCTTCGCAGAGATCGCCGGCGGGTGCATCCGTCAGATCGCCCATGTTCAGGAGGAATTTCTGCATCATCACCACATCGAGCACTGTGCACTTTCCGTCTGCATTCACATCACCGATCACCGGCTTTTCCTCAGCCTTGACAGGTTCGAGGATGAATTTCTGTCC
>JAZPZJ010000044.1:0-7592 GCA_045544635.1 Oscillospiraceae bacterium | reverse complement strand
GATGATATGGGTATAACCCTTCTTATCCTTAACCTTGTTAATCTCATACATGCTTCTGCCGAAACCGCCAGCACCACCAAGGTTCTTATTTGGATATACATGTACATGCTCTGTTGTCAGAGCCTCATGATCAAGGGTTCTGCCATTATCGGAAACATACAGATCCAGCTTACCATAAAGCGGGCTTTCGGGATTGCGGATGATGTGCTTCTGGAGCTTTTCGATGTTGGCAACGACAAATTCCTCGCGGCGGAATGTGCAGATGTCTACTGCAAACTTTACAGGGTTGAGGTCATCCATCTGATCTGCTACTTCGGTGTAGTAGAAGCCGCTGTACAGAACACTGTTTTTTTCAAGTGCAGTAATTTCGACATAGAGCAATCCGTCATTGAAATCCTCCATCGGAATTTCAAATGCACGACGCTTCTTTTCAGGTTCTTCAACAGTATATGTACGCAGTGAGGTAACAGTCTGTTCACCGCTCATACGGCCGACATGCTTGACAACAATTTTGAAAGAACCCTGCAGTACCAACTTAATGCCCAGATTGGTGAGGCTGGTATATTTTCTCCATTTTGCGATAGAGAAGGAATTGAAGTAGGTATCGAATTTGAGAAGAGCATTAGCTTTCTTGAAAATAATACCGGTTTCCGGAACATACAATTCTTCCGCTTCTGCTGTCTGTTCATCTTTCTCTGCTTCGGCGGGCAATGTGTTATCTTCAGACTCAGCAATGCCGCTGATTTCTGTTTCTTCTTCCTGAATATCAAATTCAGAGAGGTCAAGGGTAATACCTGATTCTTCAGCAAGGCGCATTGCCTCCTCACGGGCAAGACGCAGTTTCTCAAGGCGAGCAAGGCGTTCTTTTTCTTCAGTCTCCGCCTGAACACTTGCCAGATACTGTGCTACATCACTACTCTGAAGGCAATGATCCTTCATGTAGCGGAAGTACAGCTCCTTTTCCTGACAAACATCTTTTGAAGGGAATAAAATCTCCTGTAATAACATTTCTAATAACCTCCACTGATTGTGCCTATGGGATGCATGTCCCCCAGACATGCATCGTTCCTGACATTTTTATCGAAAATAACGCTGAAATAGACACGTATACATTTATTTTATCACGCTGTTACATATTTGTCAAGGGTTCAATTGTAACCTTTTTAAGAATGTTTGCTGTAGTTATTATACATATGTAATATTTGTATGAATCGTGAGCCGCAGTGGAAATACTGATGCGGGAAATGCAGGTTTGCGGCGGTTGACAAGGAGAATAATGTGTGGTATAATAACTTTGTATATCTATGGATGTATCCGTTAGCGGATACAGAGTAAGTACAATCGACAGATGTCCAGAAAGGAAATTGTATGAATCAGGTTTTAGAGAATATGGGGCAGTGTTATGGATGCAGTGCGTGTGCAGCTATCTGTCCGAAAAAAGCAATTACCATGACAAAAAATGCAGAGGGCTTTCTGTACCCTGTAATTGATGACGAAATCTGTGTGGACTGCGGTATGTGTCAGGCTGTATGTCCTGCACTCAACAATACATATAACAATTTTGACAAACCCGTGGGCATGGCAGCAGCGGCAAATGACGAGATCCGCAGTATCAGCTCCTCCGGCGGTATTTTTCCGCTGTATGCACAATATGTTCTGAAGCGCGGCGGTGCCGTTTGCGGTGCGGCTTATGACGAAAAGTGGAGTGTCAAGCACATCATCATCGAGGATGCAAAGGATATTCGCCGTCTGCAAGGCTCTAAGTATGTTCAGAGCGAGATAGGCACCTGCTATTCCGAGGTCAGAAAGCTTCTGGAGGCTGACCGCTATGTTCTGTTCACAGGCACCCCCTGTCAGGTTGCTGGTCTGAAGGGCTATCTGCGCAGGGATTATGAAAAGCTGCTCACCATCGACCTGATCTGTCATGGTGTACCGTCTCCGAAGGCGTTTCGTCTGTTTTTGAAGCAAACAGCTGGCAAGCGTGAGATTGCAGGCATCAATTTCCGTCATAAGATCGACGGAAAATGGGGTGGAAATGATCTTTCCATTACTTACAAGAACGGTGAGGTGGAGATCCATGACAAGAATTCCACCTATTACCACTCTTTCCTGATGAACTACTCCCTGAGGAATTCCTGTCAGGACTGTCAGTTTTCCAGAATGCCGCGCCAAGGTGATGTTTCCTTGGGTGACTTCTGGGGGTACAAGAATTACAACAAAGAACTGAGCGATGGTAAGGGGCTTTCTGTGATGCTTGTCAACAACGAAAAGGGCATGGCTGTGACAAGAGAGATCGACGCAGAAACCAAGTTCATTCTGGATGATAATGTTCCCACATCCGATATAGGGCGTTTTAATCCTCATATCTATATTAAGCCAGTCTTCCATCATGGCAGGGACGATTTCTATCCGGAACTGTACAAAACCAGCTCTTTTCCAAAGGCGGAACAGCACGCCAATCAGCATAGAAAAGATATTGGTATCCTCTCCTTCTATTATGCAAATAACTATGGTGCAGCCCTGACTGCTTATGCATTGTACAAGGCTGTGGAGGATCTTGGTTACAAGCCCACGATGATCGATGTGCCCTATGGTGTATTCATGAACCGTTTCCAGAGCACAAGAGATAATGAGTGGTTCTCCCGCAAGTTCATCAATGACAACTGCCGTGTAACAAATAAGCTCACCTCTGCCGAGGCGATCACCAACCTGAACAAGCAGTTTGACTGCTTCCTCGTTGGCTCCGACCAGCTCTGGAGAAAGACGCTGATCGGTTCTTCCAGCTCCTTCTATTTCCTCGATTTTGCAGAGGATTCCAAGAAAAAGATCGCCTATGCTACCTCCACCGGCGGCGATGATTTCATGGGTTCGCCGCTGGATAAGGAAGAACAGGCGCACCTCCTGCGCAGATTCGATGCCATTTCCATTCGTGAGGAAAAGACGGTGGATTTGTTGGCGAATAAGTACAACATCGTTTCTGAGCATGTGCTCGATCCCGTGTTCGTCTGTGATAAGGCTGTTTATGAACAGTGCGCCGACGAATCGAAGCTCACAGAAAAGGACTATGTGTTTGCCTACCTGATCTTCAACAAGGAAGAAAACCGCAGAGCAGTCCAGAAGGTTGCAGATAAGCTCGGCAAGAAGGCGATCATTGTTGTCTGCAACAATAGTTATACAGTCAGTGACTGGTTGTATCTGATCAAGAATGCAGCTTTCGTTGTGACTGACTCCTATCATGCATTCTGCTTCTCCATGCTGCTGAAAACACCGTTCATGGTGCTGCGTTCCGGTTTTGCCGGCGGCAGATTTGAGTCCATGACCAGAATGATTGGTTATTCCGAACGACTGACCACTGTGGAGGAAATTGAGGATGCAATGCATGTGTTGTATGAGCCTGTGGACTTTGAAATGATTTATCACAAGCTCCAGCCGTCCATTGAACACAGCAGAAAGTGGCTGAAAACAGCACTGGAAACCGAAAAGGACAACAACAGTGCCCAGCAGATGGTCAATCGCCGCTTGCTGAACATGGAAAAGCGTCTGCTTGCTCTGGAAAAGAATGCACAGACGCTGGAGACCTATTGTACAGAAGCAGGCTATCAGCAGATCTCCAAGAAGCTTGCCACCCTGCTGACGCTGAATGATTATTTCGACTACCTGTCCTCCATCCGTTCCAAGGTGACCATCGTGGTTTCCGCAAAGGACGATGCATCCAGACAGTGGAAGCGTTTCAAGGCAAGAACCCAGCTGAACATGAATGCCGATCTATTCTCGTTCTTCCGTGGAAGTTATGTATCTGTTATTGATGCAAGGGAGCATGTTTATTATGATGTAGCCCAGAAGCCGAAGAGTGTGCATACCTATGAGAACAGTACCGGCAGTAAGATCTATGTGGAAAGTCAGGGCTATGTCAATCCGAGCAGCAAGGGTAATTCTGTCATCAAGGTCAATGACAGCGAGAATCTCTCCTTGAATATGCGTGGTCTGAATATCGTTGTTCTGGCGAATGATTCCTTGACCGTGCTGGATTCTGTCAACTGTGATACCTGTGAAGATATTCATCTGAAGATCAGAAGAGCATGATCCATAAAATCAGCAAGAATGCGGAGGAATGATATGTTGACATTGCAGAATGTACTGCTGCCGTCCGCCGGAACCTGTGAGGAAACGGAGCTGTACTACCGTACCGGAGAAGCAGACAGGCAGAAATGTACCATGCAGGAAAATGGGCTTGCGGTGGGAAAAGGCTGTACCATCAGCTTTGATACCTATTTTGGCGGATTCACTATCGAAAAATGGAGAAAATACACCCATGTCAGAAATGTTTCCCTGAAGCTTCGACTCAAGGGTGCATTTGCGATCAAGCTTTGCTGCGGAATCCGCAATGAAGACGGCTCCGTAATTACGAAGGAAATGCTCTCGGCTGAAGCAGTCAGTGATGAAATACAGGAATTCACTTACGCATTTCCCGAAGAACAGAACCAGGGAATCTTCAGTTTCTCTCTGACAAGCCTTCAGGATGATTCTCTGTTCTGCGGTGGATGCTATGTATCTCCGATTGCAGAAGAAGAACAGCGCTATGTTAAGATCGCCATCGATATCTGTACCTACCGCCGTGAAGCCTTCATCGAACGAAATCTGCAAATGCTGGGGAAATGTTTCCTCAATGCGCCGGATTCTTTCCTCTATGATAAGCTGGAGGTTTTTGTTTCTGATAATGCCGGAACGCTTGATATTCCTGCACTTTCCGGAGACAAAATACATATTGTCAGAAATAAGAATGTTGGCGGTGCTGGCGGCTTTACCAGAGGACTGCTTGAGATTCAGAATGTTCGTGAATCCCATGGAATTACCCATGTTCTCCTCAATGATGATGATATCATCTACGAACCGGAGGCGATTTTTCGCACCTGTACCTTCCTGACCTGCATTCGTCCGGAATATGCGGATGCTTTTGTCGGCGGTGCAATGCTGCGTCTGGATAAACCCTATTTTCAGGTGGAATCCGGTGCGATCTGGAACGGGGGAAGACTGGTGTCACTTAAGCGTGGTCTTGATCTGCGTGATCCGGAAGCGTGTCTGTATAATGAGATTGAAGAACATCCGCAGTATAATGCGTGGTGGTTTTGTGCATTTCCGGCGGATATCGCATCGGAGGACAATCTCCCCATGCCCATCTTCATCCGTGGGGATGATGTGGAATATGGTCTGCGAAACACGAAACATCTTGTACTTCTTAATGGCATCTGTGTCTGGCATGAGCCGTTTGAGAATAAATATTCTTCGGCGTTGTATTACTATATTTTCCGAAACCGTCTGATTGACAATGCCCTGCATGATATGAATATGACAGCGGAGGAGCTGAAACATGAGCTTTACGGCTATGTCATGAATGAAGTGCGTTTGTATCGTTATAAAAATGCACGCCTTCTGATGGAGGGTATGCGTGATTTCTTCAAGGGTACAGAATGGTTTGCCCAGCAGGATGGAGAAATGATCCATCAGCACATCATGAAAGAGGGTTATATTCTGAAACCGATTTCTGATTTGGGCGATGAAGCAGTGTTCGATGACGAAATGTTCCAGCGATCCAGAACGATTATGCAGCCCACAAATCTTCTGCATCGCATTATTGCAAATCGTACAGTGAACGGCACTTATCTCAAACCGAAGCATAAATACAATGTAGTACCAGCAGATGGAGTGCGCCAGATCAGTGTTTTCCGCACAGAAACTGTACTGAATTATGATGCTGCAAGTGAACGGGGGTTCATCACGAAACGCGATGTGAAAGAAGCAAAGGCCTGCGTTGCGGAGCTGCGGCAGATGTACAGGGAGATAGATGCGCATTATGAGAAGGCGGTGCAGGATTATAAAGTGAATGCCAGCCGTTTCTGGAAACGCAGTTTCTGGGAAAAATATCTGGAACTTACTGCTGAATAAGCGTGAGATATATTATGCTATGAAAGGAATTTGATTATGAGAACCAACTACGACTATCTGATCGTTGGCACCGGACTGTTCGGTGCAACCTTTGCATTCGAGGCTGCCAAGCGCGGCAAGACCTGCCTTGTGATCGACAAGCGTCCGAATGTTGCCGGCAATATCTACACCAAGAAGCTCACTGATGAAGGTCTGGAGGGAATCAGCCAGCACATCTACGGTGCTCACATTTTCCATACCCATGATAAGGCAATCTGGGATTATGTGAACCAGTTCTGTGAATTCAACAACTATATCAACGCTCCTGTTGCCATCTACCATAATCCCGAAACTGATGAGGATGAGATGTACAACCTGCCGTTCAATATGAATACCTTCTACCAGCTCTTCGGCGCAAAGACCCCTGCTGAGGCAAAGGCTGCCATCCAGAAGGAAATCGATGAATGCGGTATCACCGGCGAGCCGAAGAATCTGGAAGAACAGGGTATGCGTCTGAGCAAGACTGTATTCACAAAGCTTGTCAAGGAGTACACCGAAAAGCAGTGGCAGCGTGACTGCAAGGATCTGCCGGCAAGCACGATCCAGAGACTGCCGTTCCGTTTCCGCTTCGACAACAACTACTTCAACGACCGCTATCAGGGCATTCCGGTCGGCGGCTACACACAGATCGTGGAGAAGATGCTCGCTGATGAAAAGATTGATGTTCTGCTGGAAACCGATTACTTCGATTTTGTGAAGAATACTGACATCGCCTTTGGCAAGACTGTTTATACCGGCCAGGTTGACGCGTTCTTTGACTTTAAGCTGGGAAGACTGAACTGGAGAACTGTTTACTTCGAAGACGAGGTGCATGATACTGATAATTATCAGGGTAATGCTGTTGTGAACTATACCTCCCATGACCGTCCGTGGACAAGAATCATCGAGCACAAGTTCTTTGAGATCGAGAGCTATGCGGATACAGCAAAGACTGTGATCTCCAAGGAATATTCCACTGAGTGGAAGGAAGGCATGGATCCGTACTATCCGGTGAATGACGAGAAGAATACTGCCCTCTACAATCAGTACAAGGCTCTTGCCGATGCAGAGGAGAATGTGATCTTCGGCGGCAGACTGGGTCTGTACAAGTACTATGACATGGACGACTGCATTATGGCAGCGCTGGATGCTGTGAAGGCTGAATTTGGTGAGTAATTGCGGAAGGAAGCAAAAATATGTGGGTAAAAACAAAAGAGAAGGATGCGCTTTATGATATAGCGGGTATCCGCGTGAAATGATTCGTATTCGAATGTTGTTTTGCCCTTGAGGGAATTGCCGGCAGGGAAGAAACTATTCATGCGCAATCCGGTATATGATTTATCATATACCGGATGTGCTGTCATTCTGTATGGTGAATTCCCTCACTTGATTCTGCCGGGATAGACTGCCTTGGTAATGCTGCTTTCTTCTCTATGCTCAGGGAAAATGATTTCTTGGTTAGGACTTCAGCACAAATAATTCTTTATCGTTATTAATAAGGGAAGGTATTGTTCTTATGAAAATTGCAGTTGCAGGAACTGGATATGTTGGAATATCCAATGCCATCCTACTGGCTCAAAACCATGAGGTGTGGGCTGTTGATGTTATTCCTCAAAAGGTGGAAATGCTGA
>JAZPZJ010000043.1:0-3104 GCA_045544635.1 Oscillospiraceae bacterium | reverse complement strand
TGCTCCCGATCCAGATTCTGCCGGATATAGGCAGCCTTGTCCTCGATAAAGCGTTCCAGATGTTCTTCTGCATTGTAGTCATAATCCAGCGTTTCCAGCCATTTGTCAAATTCCGCATTGAATGCGTTGATGTAGGTCATATCATTGTATACATAATTATGCCCACGATCCTCCGGACGGATGAAGGTAAAACGAGGATCATCCCTGTACGTTTCATAGAACACATCGTATCCGTATTCCGGCGGAACAACCGTATCATCTGCACTATGGTAGACCAGCACCGCTGCATCGGATGCTGCAAAGCCGTCCATTGCCGTATTTTTCGCATATTCACCATATTTGATGGATTCATAGAGCTTGACAAAAGGCATCATTACATCAATGAAATTCCCTGCCTGCTTTCTGCCCTCCGCTTCAAACATACCGTGGGAGGCGTTGAAGCCGGAACATTCGACCACTGCTTTCACATCCGGATGATAGGAAAGCACACTGCATACACTATAGCCGCCCCAGCTGTGTCCGAACAGGACGATGGGAAGATCCGGGAAATCCGGCATAAGTTTGCCGCTTTCCTTGATAAACCGGAGCGCATAGTCAAGGTCGATCACGCCCTGCGGAAGTCCGCCCACGCCGTCACCCTCGCTTTTGTCATTCCCGGTCGCATCGTATGCGAATACATAATAGCCATTTTTCGCAAAATAATCCGCACAATCCATATAGGAATTGTGACCGCCGCCGCCGAAGCCATGCGCCATGACTACGATGCCACGCTGGTCCGTTCCGGCACTGTACAGATATCCTGCAAGCTGCTGTCCCTGATCGGAGGGAAAGGTATATTCTGTGCATTCCAGCCCCTCGAAATCCTCCGCATACAGCATCTGCGGTTCGTAGCTTTCAAAACGCTGATTGAAGTTCTGGTTGTAGATCATCACAGACAAGCCCCAAAGCCCTGCAATCAGCAGAACCGCCAGAATGCAGAGGACGATCAGAGTAATCCGGATCACTTTTTTCATAGTAACGATTCCTCCAAAGCAATCAGTTTTCATTATACCTCTGCAAAAACTGTTTCGTTCGCTCGTTCTGCGTATTGCCGAATACCTCCTCGGGGGCGCCTTCCTCAACGATATAGCCCTGATCCATGAAAATGACATGGTTCGCCACATCTCTTGCAAATGCCATCTCGTGGGTAACGATGACCATCGTCATTTTTTCCTGTGCCAGTTCCTTGATGACCTTGAGAATTTCGCCCGTCAGCTCCGGATCGAGTGCGGAGGTCGGTTCATCGAAGAACAGGATCTGCGGGTTCAGCGCAAGTGCCCTTGCGATCGAAACTCGCTGCTGCTGTCCGCCGGACAGCTCGCAGGGGTAGGATTTCGCCTTTGTCTCGAGTCCCATCTTCTTCAGCAGGGATTCCGCCGTTCTGATGGCTTCCTCCTTTGATTTTTTCAGCACATGCACCGGTGCTTCGATCACGTTCTGCAGCACCGAAAAATGCGGAAACAGATTGAAATTCTGGAACACCAGTCCGATCTTCAGACGGATGTCACGGAGCGTTTTTTTGTCCGCATACTGGGCTTTTCCGTTCTCTGTATGCAGCATGGTCAGACCATCCACCATGATCTCGCCGCTGTCCGCACGTTCGAGCTGGTTCACGCAGCGCAGGAGGGTGGATTTTCCGCTGCCCGACGGCCCGATGATCGCCACGACCTGTCCGACCTCGACGTTGAAGGAAATATCCTTGAGGACTTCCAGATCCCCGAATTTTTTCGAAATATTGCGCACTTCAAGAATTGCCATGGGAAGACCTCCTTACTTGTAATAATCGAATTTCTTTTCGATGAACGAGAACAGCATCGTCACGAGGGCATTCATCACGAAGTAGAAAATACCGGCAATGAACAGCGGTAGGATGGAGGAATAGAAATTCATCTGCTGCTTTGCTTTCATGGTGATCTCGGCAAAGGCGATGACGTTCGCAAGGGAGGTATCCTTGACGAGGACGATGACCTCGTTTGCGGTTGCCGGAATGACACGCTTTGTCACCTGCGGCAGGACGATGCGGAAGAAGGTCTGCATCTTTGTCATGCCCAGCATCTGTGCGGCTTCGTACTGTCCCTTCGGGATGGCTTCGATGCCGCCGCGGAAGATCTCCGCAAAATATGCGGCATAATTGAGCGAGAAGGACACCACGAGCATGATGATCATGTAGTGGTCGTTGTTCATGATGCTTTGCAGGAAGGGGATGATGCCGCCGGTATTGCCGTTGTTGACGGCGGAGGCGACGATCATGGGGATGGCGTAGTAAAACGCAATGATCTGCAGCATGAGGGGGGTACCACGCATGATGAGGATGTAGAGATCCGTGAGCCAGTTGATGGGCTTGCACCGGCATTTTTTGAGCCATGTCACGATCATGCCGACCGGAATGGAGAATACCAGCGTCCAGAAAAAGAGACTCAGGGTATTCGGGAGATACTCAAGGAGAATCAATGTTACTTTTTTGATTGCTTCAAAATCCATAAAGGTTCACCGCCTGAAATGACAAAATATACTATATTATACCATACTTTAGCGTGCTTGTCAATTAATATGGTGACAGAATGCGGCGGTTTGTTAGCCTGTGGAAAAAAGCTTGACAAGCGTTTCATTTTGTGGTATACTGTATGCGGTTAGCATAAACTAACCAGAAAGAGGAGGAACGAATATGAGCGTGGTAGTAATCGGCGGCAACGACCGCATGGCAACGAGATATAAGGACATCTGCAAGGCATACAACTGCAAGGCGAAGGTATTTACGCAGATGCCTTCGGACTTTAAGAACAAGCTTGGAACGCCGGATCTGATGGTGGTGTTTACCAATACCTGTTCCCATAAAATGGTCAACAGTGTGAACCGCCGTTCGGCAAAGCATGATATTCCGGTGGCGAAGATCCACAGTGCCAGCGTCAGTGCGCTGAAGAGTGTGCTTGCGCAGTACTGCGGATGAGGGGGCTTGTTTTATTCGACACAGGTTAGCTTAAACTAACTATTTGGATGGCTTGGTGAAAAAGTCTTTTTCTGGGGTTAGCACCCCAAAGATTACCCCCACCCCAACCCCTCCCCCA
>JAZPZJ010000042.1:0-19800 GCA_045544635.1 Oscillospiraceae bacterium | reverse complement strand
CCTGCATACGGAATCCCAGAAGCAGGTCTGGCTTCGGGAACTGCTGCCGCTGCGCTGGTGCATGCGTGATGAGGAAGGAACATGGACGCCCTATCATGAGGCTGCACAGGAGGAATTTGCAGCGGTTACATCCGATTTGCTTGCCCATCTGGAACAGCTGCAGGGGTATGCGGAAGAATCTGCGATCGAGCCGATCCTTGAGGTGTTTGAAGCGCAGGGAACGATATGGTTTGTAACAGAAGCTGCCGAATTCAGAAGTCTTGCCGATCTCTTGCATTCCTCTCTTTTCACACCGCAGGAAGCGATTGAGCTGCTGGCACCTGTAATGGATACCTTGGCAGGACTTCATGCGGAATCCGTTTTTCATGGCAGTATTTCGCCGGAATCCATTCTGGTAAAGGAGGATTCGCCTGTTCTGATCAATTGGACCGGTAAATTCACGGATGAAGCGATTACACCCCCCAGTCCCGAGGAGGATGTCCGTGCGCTCAGTCTTTTGCTGTATCGGATGATGACGGGTGAGCGTGTTTATGAGAAGGAAACAGCATCGACCCTGCCCTCCGGAATCCGTTCGGCGCTTCGTATGGGCATTGAAACGCCCGAAGCCGGAATGGAAGCGTTCTGGCAGAAGCTGCACAGGGATTCTCTTGCGAAGCGAAATGCGGAGATCGCCCCGCCCACACAGAAAACATTCCTGCGCCGCCTGTTCACACCGGCGTTCACGGCAGTGTTCTGTGTGATCTGCTGCCTGATACCGCTCGTGCTTGGGGCAATGGTACTGGCTGGCGGAAAGCTTGGAGATGCAAGCTATGTGCTTGGTGATGCAGACATCCGTGTCCCGGAACTGCTGTATCTTACCCAGGAAGAAGCAGTGCAGAAAGCAGAGTCGCTTGGTCTGCATGTGATCATCGCAGCGAGAGAGGATAATCCGACCGTCCCGGTCAACAGCATTGTCACCCAGACTCCCAGCGCAGGTGCTGTTGTGCAGGCAGGGGATACTATCCAGCTTGTTGTCAGTGATGGCTGGAGTAATTATGTGCCGAATGTCTGCAATCTGCTTCTGGAGGATGCCAAAGCGTTGCTTGAGCAGCTTGGATTCATCGTGGAATATAAGGAAGTACTCAGTACCGGCGATGCGCCCGGAACTGTCATGTCCCAGAGCATCAAGCCGGATACCGATCTTACCCGTGACTCCGTGATCCGCTTGACGGTTTCCCTTGGAAGAGAGGATCTTGATCGTGGAAAGCTGGAGACTGTCGGAAATTATGTCGGTATTCCGTTCGAAGAGGCAAAACAGCAGCTTTCGGAATTGTATCTTTATGCTTTTCAGGCAGAGGCTGTTTATGATCCGCTGATCCCCGAGGGCGTTGTGATCTCGCAGGAAATTCCGGAGGGTCGTCGTGTGCCGCAGGGTACGATCATCAATATGGTTGTCAGTCTCGGCGTGGAGACCGTTCGTGTGCCGCATGTGGTACTGATGAACGCTGCTACCGCCAGAGCAATGCTTGAAGAAGCGGGACTCAAAGCTGTCATTATTTACGAGGCAAACGACGGCTACAGCAAGGATTCCGTTATTTCTCAGGGAACGCCGGGCGGTGAACTGGTTCCGATCGGCAGCGAAGTCTGGCTCACGGTCAGCACAGGAACGCCGAATACCGTCATTAGCACGGGCGGCTGGTCGGGAGGAACACTGCCGACTGCGCCGACAACGGCACCAACCACTGTACCAACGGAACAGAGCGAAACCGTATCCGATACCGCAACGGATGCAACCGAGGAAACGGAGCCTTCTTCCACTGAAGAGACCACTGTGCAGACTGATGTGACGGAAACCACGGAAGAACCGACCGAAACCGAACCGACTGAGCCGCCAACGGAGCCTGCGTCGACGACTGCGGAGCAACCTACGGAGACAATCGCAACAGAACCGTCAACGACAGTTGCCGTACAGGAAACAAATACGGAAACAGTAACGGAATAATACATTGAATCTGCACAAAAATCCTGCGTAATTTTTGTGCAGATTTTTCCATACAAATCGGCTTTGTTATGCGTATTACAGGCAGAGATGTGAAAATGGCATCTCAGCGGAAAGGAGAGACGACCATGACGGATGCGGAATTCAAAGCCGCAATTGAAAAGATGTTGCAGGGAGACCGCAGCGGACTGAGAGAGGTATATGATGCGTACGGCAATACCATCTACCGTCTGTTCCTGGCGAGGGTGCACTGTCACCAGGATGCGGAAGATCTGACATCTGATTTCTTCCTCAAGCTCTGGAGCTGTGCCGGAAGCTATCGGCATGGCAGTGGTCATAAGTGCTGGCTGAATACGATTGCCCGCAATATGGCAATTGATTTCCTGCGCCGCCATCGGGAGATCCCCGTTGAGGATGCAGCGGAGGACTATCACGATGCACTTCGATCCCCGGACAGCATTGAGGACGAGGTTCTGGATGAAATGCACCATTCCCGGATTCTTGCAAATCTTTCGGAGGATGAGCGGGAAATCGTGCAGATGCATCTGTCGGCAGAATTGACGTTCCGTGAAATTGCGGTCATACTGAAACGACCCCTTGGCACGGTTGCATGGAAATACAGAACAGCGATCGGAAAACTGCAGAAATTAGCAGAGGAGGGACAGCTCGTATGACCAGAAAAGACATAGAAAAGCGGTGTTTGGAAGAAATGCAGCAAACCATTCCGGATTCGGAGGCGCTCTGGCAGCGCATCGAGGAGCAGCTGCCGCCCCCTTCGGACAAACAGACCGCTCCCATTCAGATGACCACATTCCGCAGAATTCTGGCAGGTGCCGCATGTCTTCTGCTGGCTGTGGCAGGTATCCGGCTATTTGCACGGATGCAGCGTATACCGCATGAAAGCACCTCGGAAAGCACAAATTCCATGATGTTTATGGAAGCAGAGGATGAACCGGCAAATGAAGATGCAGAGTTCAGATCCGATGAAGCGACACCGCCTGAGAACGGCGAGATACTCCTGCAATATCACGACCTGCGTATTCCGCAAAGTCATATTTCGGGGAATCTCACTGCTGCCGGAACACAGGGCGTCTATTTCAGCGAAGCAGATGTGCTTGCAAAAACAGATTGCTTTGTCGATGCACAGGTCATTGCAGTTTCAGCAAGTGCCCGGACCGGCGTGCTGACCTATCAGGTACAGATCCATGCGGTGCATGGTACGGATGCGCTGCAAAAAGCGCAGACGCTCACATTCGAGAGCGAAACAGCGTATCTCCTGCAAAAGGAACATCTGTACTTCCTTCCGCTGATCTTTGAGGACGGAACCTGGCAGCTGGCTTACGCATGTGCACCGCAGATCGAACTGACGCTTGACGGCGATGCCGTGCATCATAATGGATGGCATTCAATGATGGATGCAGCCAGCAAGCCGCTTGTCTGCGAGCAGTTTGGTGCGGATGATTACTTCTATGACCGAATGTATCTGAGCGAGGGAAATGCCATCGCAGTTTTGCTGGAAGAATGGGAGAACACCAGAAACGCATAACAAGGAGGAATCCCTATGAAACATTATCGTAATTTTGCCCTGATCGCAGCAGCCATGCTGACTGCCTGCACCGTGACCGCATGCGGCGGGAGTGATGATATTCTGACTGTGACAGATAAAAAAGATACTGCGGTCAACATGCCGCAGGAAGAAAATGCGCTTGAGTTTTATTATGATGCGAATGACATGGAAGGTATAATGAATGAGGTCGGTACCATAATTCCCAGTGCCATGCCCGATGCGGAGGAATATAATTCGATTACAGAAAACGGCTTTCTTTCCGCAGCAGAACATCCGCTGAGTACCTTTTCCGTGGATGTGGATACTGCTTCGTATTCGAACATCCGCCGGATGATCCAGGATGGTCAGCCGGTGAATCCCGATGCGGTGCGCATCGAGGAAATGATCAATTATTTCTCCTATGATTATGCTGCGCCGACCGGAGATGTTCCGTTTTCAGTCAATACGGAGCTGTATCAATGTCCGTGGAACGACGAAACACAGCTCTTTCTCGTCGGACTGCAGGCAGAGGAGATCGATCTTTCCAACCGTGAGCCGATGAATCTGGTGTTTCTGATTGATGTCAGCGGTTCCATGTATTCTCCAGACAAGCTGCCCCTCGTGCAGCAGGCGTTTGCGATGCTGACAGAAAATCTGAACGAAGATGACCGTATTTCCATCGTTACCTATGCCGGTGCAGAACGGGTTGTGCTTTCCGGTATGCCCGGCAATGAATACAGTACCATCACCAACAGTATCTACAGTCTGGAGGCAGGCGGTTCCACTGCGGGTGCGGCCGGAATTGTACGGGCATATGATCTGGCAGAGGAATTTTTCATTGAAGGCGGCAATAACCGTGTGATCCTCGCAACGGACGGCGATCTGAATGTTGGACTTTCCACGGAAGAGGAGCTGACGGAACTGATTGAAGAAGAGCGTAAATCCGGCGTGAACCTTTCTGTTCTTGGCTTTGGTACGGGGAATCTCAAGGATGATCGACTGGAAGCACTTGCGGATCATGGCAATGGCAATTATGCCTATATTGATAGCTTGCTTGAAGCACGAAAAGTACTGGTACAGGAAATGGGCGGCACACTTTACACCGTTGCAAAGGATGTCAAAATTCAGACGGAGTTCAATCCGGATTTCGTGGAAAGCTATCGTTTGATCGGTTATGAGAACCGTGCGCTTGCCAATGAGGATTTCGCTGATGATAAGGTCGATGCCGGAGAGATCGGTGCAGGGCATTCGGTGACAGCGCTCTACGAACTGGTACTCACAGAGCGTGCGCAGCAAACCGATGCACAATTTCTGAATATCGCTCTGCGCTACAAACAGCCGGATGCGGAGGAGAGTGATCTGGTCGAGTATCCCGTAACAATGGGCGATGTGACTTGTGAAGTAATGCCGGAGAACCTTGCGTTTGCAGCAGCGGTCACGGAATTCGGCATGCTGCTCAGAGACAGCGAATACGCAGGAACCTCAAGTAAATCCCAGATTCAGGAGCTGCTGTCCCAGACGGATATGGACAATGACTATCGTCAGGAATTTGCGCTGCTTACAGGACAGGCATTCGATCCTGTTTCTTTATACGATCAGGATTAGGGTAAAACGAGGAGGGATGGTATGAAATACAGACAAATTCTGCCCCTTTTGTCCGGAATACTTCTGCTCTGCGGCTGTGCAAGGGAGCTTCCGCTGGAATCGACCATCCCTGCACCGCCGGAGATCAGTTTTCCGACAGAGCCGTTGACAAAAGTTTCATTTTCCGAATGGAACATGGATGATTTTCGGTTCGAGGGCACCTGCAATGTGACCGAGGATGGTGCGTATAGACGTTATTCCGGCGAAATCATCGACGAGGCGATCAAAACACAGCTCTGGGAGATGCTCTGCCAACAAGAGCAGATGGGCACCTATCAGGGCGGTCATTCGGGCAGCGGCGGCGGAGATCTTGTACTGACAAACAAACGCACGGGCGAACAATTCTTCGCCGGCTATGGCATCTGGTATGAAAATCCCGATGTCGAGGGGGGACCAACCTGTTTTCTGATCTATGGTTCGTCCTGTGTCAGGGCGTGCTATTATCCGATCGACCATGCGGAAGATTGGGAAATTACTGCAAGCGAACAGTTTGAATCTCTTATCGCTGAGGGCGTGAAGCGGGAAGAAAATATGGAGCAGCATACCCCTATCAAAAACGACAGGTCAGCCAGCACCATCGTTCTTGCGAATGTGTACATGAACTGGGCGGAAGGATTTCAGTATTATGGCGAGGTCATTGATCTGGAGGGAAATGTTTATAAATTCGATTTCAGTAATGATCCGGATGCGCAGATCAGTTGGAGTGAAGCGGGACAGAGATTACAGAATGCTTATGAGGAATTTGAACTTTCGTATGCAGGTACTGTGGATGCAGAAACCATTGAGGAATGTTGGATGCTAGGAAAATCCGTTGATATCAACGCCCCTATGCGCAAGGAGCATAATGCCCATGATGCTGGTCAGTACTCGATATGTCTGTTTGATGCGGATACAGGGGCGCTGATTCCGCTGCGTACCGTCGGAGATTATGAAGGTATGTTGCAAGATGATACCGCCCATCAAATCGTTACACTATATGCAAGTTTATACGAGTAGGAGGAGATACCATGAAAATCATTCGTGTTGCAGCGGTGATCCTGCTCAGCGCAGGCTGTATTCTGCTCGGCTATTGCCTTGGTCATCTGAAAGCCCGGAAGTCTGCAGCAAGTGTTCCGCTTCGTTCCGAGACGTTCTATGCTTCCATTACAACGATCAATGAAACTGAATTTGTTGTGGAAGGGCTGGAGATCAATGATGTCAATCACCGTGGAACCATGGTGATCTCTGCAGATGAAAATACAGCCTATGAATGGCGGTATACCGCTATCAGCCGTCAGGAACTGGAACCGGGGGACACCATCTCCATTACTTATACAGGAACAGTAGCGGAGTGCTATCCGCCCATTTATTCGGGGATTCAGAGAGTCCAGCTGCTGGATGATGAAAAATAAGAAAATGCCGTTTCTATCAAAGAAACGGCATTTTGCTGTTAGTTCTGATATTGTTGTTCCAGCCAAGCAAGCATTTCGTCATGCCCTTCAGCACTGATGGGGAAGCTGGCTTCCTGTTCAATTTCTGCAAGCTCGGAATTGATAAATCCATGCCAGGTGGATACTTTGAGTTCGCCATCGGGCACGATCTTGAAGTTGAAATCCTTGCGGCTTCCGGTAAATGTGTTCTTGCTTTCAAAATAATAAATTCTCGGAATATCAAATGCATTTGGTTTTGCCATTATTCTTCCTCCTTCAATAAGTCGATGACCTGACACAGATCCGGTACACATGCATGCAGAAACGGAAACAGGTCTTCCTCCGGTTCTGAGAGATCCGGAACCATCACTGCCATGCATCCGGCTGCATGTGCCGAACGGATCCCGTTCGGGGAATCTTCAAGTGCCATGCATTCTTCCGGTGCAAGCCCCAGTGCGCTGCAGGCAGTCTGATAGATCTCAGGATCGGGCTTTCCCTTGTGCACCATATCGCCGCACACGAAAGTATCAAAATAGTCATAGACCCCAACCTGCTTGAGATATAGCTCCGTTCGCTGGCGGTCGGTCGCCGTTGCAACGGCGATTTTTCTGCCGCTTTCCTTCAGATAGGTGAGCAGCTCGTCAAGTCCCTTTTTCGTTTCAATACCGTAACGTTCCAGATGTGCAGCGGTAAGTTCCCTGCGTCTTGCACGAATCGCTTCATAGTCGAAATCATCACCGAATATGCCCTGCAGCTTCGGTTTTGCAAAGACTGCCGCAAGGCTGCGGATGCCAAGTACATGGGTTAGCTCCATCGGAAATCCGGCTTCTCTGGCTGCCTGCATCCAGTATTTAGCCAGTAGCTTTTCTGTATCGAGCATGAGTCCATCCATATCGAAAATCACGCCTTTGGTCATAGGCAGCCTCCTTTGTAAATCAATGTTTGGTTTTGTGATGGATGCGGGAATCCGCATATTTAGAATACAAGAACCGCTGTTCCTTATAAAGTCCATGATACCCCGAGAGCAGATAGCTCACCGCAATTGCCAGCAGACAGAATGGCAGGCTTTCCAAACCAAACAGCTCTGCTGCAATAAAGAGGGATGCGAGCGGACAGTTTGTCACACTGCAGAATAGTGCGATCATTCCCACTGCAGCACAGAGGGAAGGGGAGAAGCCGGTTATCTGTCCGAACAGGCAGCCAAATGTTGCGCCAATAAAAAAGGTCGGTACAATTTCGCCGCCCTTGAAGCCGCCGCCAATGGTGATCGCAGTAAAGAGGATCTTTGCCAGAAATGCGTACCAGACAACTTCGCCGCCAATCGCCTGTTCTATGATATGGCTGCCCGTTCCGTAGTAGTCTGTGCTTTGCAGCAGGAGACCAAGAAGGAGCAAAACAGCCGCTGTCACGAGAATGCGGAGGTACGGATTGCGGAAACGGCGTTCGAGGAGATGCTCACTCCTGTGCATTGCCTTGCAGAAAATAATGCTGACAAATGCACAGAGTATGCCGAGCAGCAGAATGCGCAGTGCATTGACAGGGGTCAGCTCAGCCATCTGTTCGATCTTGTAATGCTCCGGCTCGTTGTGGAGCCAGTGTGCTGTGAATGAAGCAGTCAGTGAAGCAACCGTGCAGGGGACAAGAGCGCTGTAGCGCATGATGCCAATACAGCTGACTTCCATCGCAAATATTGCCGCAGCGATCGGAGTACCGAAGATTGCGGAAAATGCAGCGCTCATTCCTGCCAGAATGAGCAAACGCATGTCCCTGCGGTTCAGATGCAGAAGACCACCCAAAGAATTAGCGATACTGCCGCCCAGCTGAAGTGCCGCCCCTTCTCGTCCGGCACTGCCGCCGCAGAGATGAGTGATGATGGTGCAAATAAAGATCAGCGGCGCCATCTGTGCAGGCAGTTCGGTTTCTGAACGGATCGAAGCGAGCACCATATTGGTGCCCCTGTCGTCGTGATTTTTGGTGACACGATAGAGCCAGACAATGAGAATGCCAGCTGCGGGAAGCAGCAAAAGCAGCCAGGGATGATTCATGCGAAGGGAAGTTGCATACTGCACGCAAAAAACGAATGCTGTACCAATCAGACCAAGTATCAGACCGATGAATAGTCCGAGTGTACACCAGCGTAACAGACGTCGTGAACGTAAGAGCAAATGCATTGCAGAACGACGGATCATGCGCAGATGGGGAGATGACGGAACTTTGGTTTGCTTATCGGACAAGCGTAACACGCCTTTCTGTTTTGTTTTTCTCATTTATTGTAAGACATTTTGACTGTTTTGTCAAGCGGAGAACGAAAAATGCACAAATTCGATGCATTTTACCTTCAAAAAGGGAAGAAAGCCGGTGTTTGTGTGAAAAAATGTAAAAAATCATAGAAAAGTGTTTACACCGGCAAAAAAATGTGTTATAATAAATATAATCGTACAAATATGTCGCAAAATGAAAGGAAGGATTTTGAAATGGCACAAAGACCACGCAGAAAAACTTACAGAGTCAGATACGACAGAATTATTTTTGTTCTGGCGATTTTTCTGGTTCTGATCCTGATATTGACCTCCTGCATCAGCAGCTGTTCAAAAAATGACCATGGCGGAAATCAGGATTCCGTCGTTGATAATATGTCCGATACGGATACAGGCGGTAATCCTGTGAATTCGACAATCACAATGACGACCACAGAACCGCCGATTACTTATGAGAATATGACGCTTGCGGTGGGCGATATCAATCACGGTAATCTGATCCTTGCCAATACAGCCAATCCCTGTGATTTTGATATCGTTGCGATTGCAGACGGTACCTCTACGGATGTTTCTCTTGTCACAATCAAGAGCATCCTTGATACAAAATCCGGTTCACTCCATTATACTGCAAAGGACTGGGAAGTTGGTCTTGACCGTGAGGCAGCCTATGCTTTGGACACCTGGCTTGAGGACTTCTATGCGGCAAGCGGTAATTCCGATATCCGTGTGATTGACGGCTACCGTCCCGATGCTGGTGATATTGAATTCCATACCGGCAGAACCTGCACACTGGGTATTTTCCCTGACAGCGGAAGTTCCAATGTGTACAGACCCGAGGGCAACTATGTCTGGGTAGCAGAGAATGCACATAACTATGGTTTCGTGCTTCGTTATCCTAATGGCAAGGAAAGCTTCTTTGACGAGACCATCACTGATCGTACCACCTCCACGTTCCGTTATGTCGGTGTGGCTGCGGCGACCTACATGAAGGAAAATAACCTCTGTCTCGAGGAATACCTCGAAACCGTTAAGGATTATACCATTGACAACATGCTGAAGATCACCAATGGTTCCGTGACCTATGGCGTATACTATGCACCGATGAATGCAAACGGTGCCACCACATTCTCTGTTCCGGGAAGCGGTACGCATTATGAAATCTCCGGTAATAATAAGGATGGTTTCGTGATCACAGTGACACTGAGCGGTGCAGCACCCTTTGGTACAACGGATCCCGTTGACAGCGAAGCATCCACAGAGGCATCGACACTTGCAGATCCCCAGTAAAAAAAGGAAAGCCTGCCGGCTGGCAGGCTTTTATATTCCCTCACAATTAAAATCCGGTGTATAGCTGCTTTGTGCTGCGCTTTTGTCCTGTAAATACCCTTTGAACCCAAGCTTCTGCACTTCCTGCAGAACGCTGTTGTACTCCATTTTGGTGATTCTGCGGTTAAGCTCCGGATGGTCGGGGAAGTCTTTCATCGGCGTATACTGTGCCATAAGACTCAGAAGAAAAGCGTCCGTACCGAATACTTCCGCCAGGTGCCGCATGAGGGCGATGGATTCATGACGATGACCGGGCAGCACTAAATGCCGGATCATGCAACCACGCTGCAAAATGCCGTTCTCCAATACTGGCGGTCCGGTCTGGAGGAGCATCTGCCGGATGGCTTGTTCTGCGACCTGCGGATAATCCGGTGCCTTAGCGTATGCAAGCGCTGTCTGCACATCAAAGAATTTAAAATCCGGTAGAAAAATATCTACATAGCCATCAAGTGCGGCGATCTGCTCGGGCAGCTCGTAGCCGCCGCAGTTGTAGATAACCGGGATGCGGAGATGCGGTTTAGCGATCTGCAAGCCTTCCAGAATCCATGGCAGCAGGTGGGAGGCGGTTACAAGATTGATATTATGTGCGTTCTGTGCCTGAAGCTCTAGAAAAATCTCTGCAAGCCGTTCAGGTGTGATTTCTGCGCCATAGGTATCTGCAGAGATCGGTTCGTTCTGACAGAAACAGCAGTGAAGATGACAGCCGGAAAAAAAGACTGTCCCCGAGCCGTTTGTTCCGCTGATGCAGGGTTCCTCCCAATGATGCAGCGCAGCTCTTGCGGCTTTAATGCCTTTTCCGCCGCCGCAGAAACCGGGATGTCTTGTACGGTCTGCACCGCATTTCCTGGGACAAAGTGTGCAGTGGGTGATCTGAAAATCCATGAATGTCTCCTTTCTGCTATGATGGTTACACATAATTATATCATAATCTGCAAGGAACCGCAAGACTTGACGAGAAATAAAGAATGTGGTATACTATAAAAGAAATAACTGAACGGAAGGGAGGCATTGTCATGCTGCCGATGCTTGAGGTTGCCAGTGTACAGACCGGCGATAATCGCGATATCGTTATGTGGATTATTCTGGCTGTTGCAGCACTGCTGCTGGTTGTTGTCACAGGTGTGCTGTCCGTGATTTCCAAGAAGAAAAAATAACCATACAGCTGCATATACTGTTCTGATACTTTAACAGTAACGGAGCTGATACAGATGCAGTGCACTTTAGAGGAACTGCGGCAAAAAGAGGTCATTGATATGCGCACAGGAGAACGCCTCGGGTTTATTGATGATCTTGAGATAGATCTGGATTCGAGGATCATCCGGGGTTTCCGTATCTATGGAAGGCGTTTTTTCAGCGGAATTTTCCGTCGTGAACCGGATCTGTTCATCCCGTATGATGCGGTGAAACTTTACGGTAAGGACGTGCTTCTCATCGAGTACGCTGAAGCTGTAGGACAATGTGCACAAAAGAAATGGTTTTCAACAGTAAAAGATTGTTGAATCGTTTTGCGTATATGAGCTTGCAAAACGCGTGAAATTATGGTATAATGTATAAGATTTCGCACGTCCACTTTTCTGACGGCGTGGTGCCTGTATGGGTTGCCGACCGGATAATGGGCGGAGGATTCAAAAAACCAAATTTTTTTAGGAGGAACTACAAATGGGCGTAGTATCTATGAAGCAGCTGCTGGAAGCAGGCGTACACTTCGGTCACCAGACCAGAAGATGGAATCCGAAAATGGCTCCGTATATCTTTACAGAGCGCAATGGTATCTATATCATTGACCTGCAGAAGACAGTGAAGAAGCTGGAAGAAGCTTACATGTTCATCCGTGACATTTCTGCACAGGGTGAGACCGTTCTGTTCGTCGGCACAAAGAAGCAGGCTGGCGACTCCATCCGTGAGGAAGCAATCCGTGCAGGTGCACACTATGTAAACGCACGTTGGCTGGGCGCTATGATGACAAACTTCAAGACCATCCAGAGAAGAATCCAGAGACTCGAGCAGCTCCATCAGATGGCAGAGGACGGCACATTCGCTCTGCTGCCGAAGAAGGAAGTTGTAAAGCTGAACCTCGAGATTGAGCGTCTGGAGAAGTTTATGGGCGGTATCAAGGATATGAAGAAGCTCCCGGGCGCACTCTTCATCGTTGACCCCCGCAAGGAAAAGATCGCTGTTGCAGAGGCTAAGAAGCTGAACATCCCGATCGTAGCTATCGTTGATACAAACTGCGATCCCGATGAAGTTGATTATGTAATTCCGGGTAACGATGACGCAATCCGTGCTGTAAAGCTGATCGCTGGCCCAATTGCAAATGCAATCATCGAAGGCCGTCAGGGCGCTGATGATACAGCTGCAGAAGAGGCAGTTGCAGAGGTTGCTGAGGAAGCAGCAGCTGAATAAGTTTTTGAAAATTTAAAACTGGAGGCGGCTATTATGGCTAATATTACAGCAAAAGATGTAAACGAACTGCGTAAGATGACAGGCGTTGGTATGATGGATTGCAAGAAGGCTCTGACTGAGGCTGACGGCAATGTTGATGAAGCAATCAAGATCCTGCGTGAGAAGGGTCTGGCTACCCAGGCTAAGAAGGCTGGCAGAGTTGCAGCTGAGGGTATCGTTCTGGCTGCAGTAAATGCTGACAGCACTGTAGGCGCAGTTGTTGAGGTTAACATCGAGACAGACTTCGCTGCAAGCAACGAGAACTTCAAGAAGTTTGTTGCTGACGTAGCAAATACTGTAATTGAGCAGAATCCTGCTGATCTGGATGCTCTGAATGCATGCACAATCAGCGGCGGCACAATGACTGTTGCAGAAGCACTGCAGGAACTGTTCCTCGTTATGCGTGAGAATATGAAGATTCGTCGTTTTGCAAGAATGACCGGCGATGCAATCGTTCCCTACGTTCATCAGGGCGGTCAGGCAGGCGTTCTGGTATCTGCAAACACCGAGGCTGGCGCAGCTCCGGCAGTTGTAGAGGCTCTGAAGGACTGCACATTCCAGGTTGCAGCTATGCATCCGGCTTACCTCGTTCGTGAGGATGTTCCGGCAGCTGTGATCGAGGAAGAGACCAAGCTCGTTATCAAGCAGATGGATGAGGATCCGAAGATGGCAAACAAGCCTGAGCAGGTGAAGGCAAAGATTGCTGAAGGCAAGGTAGGCAAGTATTATTCTGAGAACTGCCTGATGGAGCAGACCTTTGTAAAGGACAACTCCATGACCATCAAGCAGTATGTTGATGCAAAGGCTAAGGAAGCTGGCGCAGCAATCACTGTTACCGGTTATGTTTGCTTCGAGCTCGGTGAGGGCATTGAGAAGAAGGCTGACAATTTCGCTGATGAAGTTGCTAGCATGATCGGCTAATTCTCCCGATATCTGATTTCTGAAAGGCGGTAGCACTGCTACCGCCTTTTTATCTGTCAATTTTCTGAAATCCGATAAAATATTTGGTGATTTTTTTGGAAAATGACTTGCAATACGAGTTCAGATGTGGTATAATAATTACAAAGAGGTTACATTTTGATGTGCTTTGGAAGGAGAGAATTACGTGAAGACGAAAAAGAAGGGAAAGTCACTCTTTTCTACTTTGATTGTAATAGTATTGCTGGTGGTTGTGATATTGACTGCTGCTGCAAATATCATTTGCTCTGGCGACAAGATTCCGCAGATCGGCAACTACTACTTATATACCCATGAAGTCAATGACATGGAACCGGATATTCCGCAGAATACGCTTGTCATTGCAAAGAAATCTGAGACAACAAGTCTTACCCCCGGCAACAAGGTGCTTTGTTATCTGAGTGATGGTACGCTTGCTCTGCGTGTGATATATCAGATCACTGTGAGCGAGGACGGATCTACAAATTATTATCCCGGTACCGCACTCGATCAGGGTTCAGAACTGACCATTCCCCGCAGCAATATTTTTGCGATCTGTACATGGCAGAGCCCTGAGCTGTATGAGTTTGTTACATTTGCGACATCCGTCAGCGGTATTATGACCCTGCTGGTTGTTCCGTGTATTATTCTGATCATCATGCTGCTTGTCAGAATTGTCAGAAGCAGCAGTGACGACATGGATGATGAAGAGTTCCTTTTTGCAGAGGCAGAAAAGGAGATCAAGAAGAGAAAGCATGCAAATAACCCGCTCTTTGAACCGGGCACTGCACCGCCCTCCGGTGAGTCTCTGGAACTCAAAAAATCTTCCATTCAGGATCACTTCGAGCGTAAGCCCGTCAATGAGAATTCTCCCTATCAGAAGGCTGTACAGGAACGGACGATGAAGTTCCGTATCCAGCAGCAGAATATCGAGGAGGCAGCGCAGCAGACACAGTCCGCTGCACCGAAGAGCGGCACACAGGTGTACTCTACACAGACGATTGAAGAAGCTGCCAGACAGCAGGCAGAGGAAACGCCTGTTATGGTTGAAACGCCCGTGCAGCAGCCTGAACCTCAGTCCGAGCCTGTTCATCCGGCTCCCGCTCCTGCGCTCAGAACGGAAACGCCCAATATTGACGATATCGTGAGACCTTCTGAGCTGCGTGCTGCAAAGAGCGGTCAGAAGATCAATCCCAATATTGCTGCTACCGATTCGATCGACGATCTGCTTCGTGTTCTGGAATCTGAAAAGAAAAAACTGTTATAATGGAAAAGTGCTTGCCCAAGGGCAAGCACTTTTTTAGGATAAGACAATATCTGCATGTTCCGAAGGCGCATATTCAGCGATATAGTGATGTTCCGCAGGGAAATAGCGATGCGCATATTTAGCAGCAATTGCATCCTTGTCACCGATGTAACCATCACGCTCAAGTACTCGCTGCAAGCGAATGGCTTCCGGTACATCAACATATACCATAAGATCAAATATGCCGGCAAGTTCTTGTCGCTGCAAAAATACACCCTCCAGAATGACAATGCTACCGGCAGGGATATGCAGTGATGAATGGGTATAGCTGTCCTGATCCAGTTGGTAGCGCTCGATCAATGTATCAAGCGCTCCAACCCTTCGTAGGGGTTGCAGGATCTGTTTACAAAGATAATCATAACGCCACTGAAGATGATAATAGCATTCCCATTCCGGATAGTTCGGATTGTAGCGTATGGCTTTCGGATGAATAAAATCATCGATATGCAGAAGTGTTACCGGAATTCCTGCATCTTGCAGCTGAATCAGCAGCTTTTCGGAAACAGTGCTTTTTCCTGCCCCGCCGAGCCCGTCGATTCCAATGAGATAAATCTGATTTTGATTGTGTTCCTGTTTGATTCGGCTGAATATTTGCGTCGTTTGCATAGGGATATCCTTTCTTTGATTTTGTTTATTATAACACAGGATGCTGACCTTGTCAATCAGGATTGCATCAAAGGACATGTATTTGAACATTTTTTGACATTGACAATGATTGCTTCCCATGCTACAATGAAAGTACTATGATCTATAACGGAGGTTATCCTATGAAATATCGTAATCCTGTCATTCCCGGATTTTTCCCGGATCCGAGTATCTGCCGTGTGGATGATACCTATTACTTGGTGTGCAGTTCCTTCCATTATTTTCCGGGAGTTCCGCTTTTTGAAAGCAAGGATCTCATCAACTGGACGCAGATCGGTCATGTCCTGACCCGTGAAAGTCAGCTTCCACTCTCGAAAGCAAATTCTGCCGGCGGAATTTATGCCCCTACGATCCGCTGTCACAACGGCAGATTCTATATGGTGACAACAAACGTGAGTGAGGGCGGTAATTTTTATGTCTGGACCGATGATATCCATGGTGCTTGGTCGGATCCGATCTATGTGGAACAGGGCGGCATTGACCCTTCTCTTTATTTTGAGGACGGGAAAGCGTACTTCATGAGCAATGGTACGGATGAATTTGGAAAAGCCCGTATCTTTCAGTGCGAAATTGATATCGAAACAGGTAAGAAACTCACGGAATCCCGTGCGATCTGGGAAGGAACAGGCGGACGTTTTCTGGAAAGTCCCCATATCTATAAAATTAATGGAATTTATTACCTGATGGCTTCCGAGGGCGGTACAGAATACGGACATATGGTTGTCTATGCAAGAAGCACCAATCTCTACGGCCCATTTGAGAGTTATCCGGGCAACCCCGTTCTCACGAACCGGAATCTTGGCGGCTATCGGATTCAGGGCTGTGGACATGCGGACCTTGTGGATGATCCGGAAGGGAACTGGTGGATGGTACATCTTGGTTTCCGTCAGCTGGGAAACTGGGTCATGCATCATATTACAGGGCGAGAAGTATATCTTGTACCGGTTACCTTTGGTGAAGACGGATGGTTTACCGCCGGTGTGGACGGAACTACCCGGGCAGAAATGGAAACCAACCGGATACCGGATACTGTTCTCCAGTTACCGGTTCGTGATATGACCTTTGAAAATACAGAAGTCGGCGTGGACTGGTGTTATATGAAAAATCCGGCAGAAGAGGATTATGCATGTACGGGAAAATCGTTCCGTCTTCGCAGCAACGGCGCTTCCTTGAACGATACAGAAGGTACCCCGACCTTTCTTGCGCTGCGGCAGCAGGAGATGAATCTGCAGATTGCGTGTGACGTTGCCGTATGTGAGGAAGAAGCCGGCATTACGCTTTACATGGTGCCGGATCAGCACTACGAGATCGCAGTGCGGAAAACAGAGTCAGGTCACGAGGTGATCCGCCGCCTGCGGATCGGAGATGTGGAACAGGTGGATGGTCTGTTTCCGATTCCGGCGGAATGCAATGGAACAGCGAGACTGATCGTAAATTGCTCGGACTATCTGTATGGATTTCAGGCAGAGATCGGCGGCGTGCTACATGATCTTGGCAGTGCACAGACAAAATATCTCTCCACGGAGTTGGCAGGGAATTTCACCGGTGTAATGATCGGCTTGTATGCACAGGGGAAGAAAACGGATCGATTTGCGGAATTTACCAATTTCCTTTGCAAAAATCTGGAACACTAAAAAAAGCAGGGTTTCCCACTCCGGGAAGCCCTGCATTTGTTTATCGAAGCTTGATCCACCATTCACTTTCACGAAAACCAACCAGCACTGTATCTTCAAGCACAGCGATCGGTCGTTTTACCAGCATGCCGTCCGTTGCTAGCAGGCGCAGTTGTTCTTCTTCCGTCATGGACGGCAGCATGTCCTTCAGTCCGAGGCTGCGATAAAGCAAACCGCTTGTGTTGAAAAAACGCTTGAGCGGCAGCCCGCTTTGGCGGTACCATTCGGAAAGTTCCTCGTAGGACGGATTCTGTTCCGTGATATTTCGTACAACATAAGTCTTCCCATGTTCATCCAGCCATTTTTCGGCTTTCTGACATGTGGTGCATTTCGGATAACAGAGTAATAACATGCAAGCATCCCCTTTAATACATTAATAAGATATCACATTAACATTATAACACGTTTGAATTCGCTTTGCAATGGTATTTTATCGTTTTTTTAAAATTTTTTTAAAATCCGACAGGCGGTACCGTTATCCCTTGACAATCGACCGGATCTGTGTTATACTGTATTAGTCGATGTAATACAGTTAAGAAAATCTGAAATGATGCATTTCTCTGGAATACTTGACAATTTCCTGTAAATCAGGTATACTTGTATAAAAGAGTGAAGCTGTATTTGTTCAGGCTGCACAATGTTTTCTGCTTTAGGAGGGGAAGGATGAAAATTCCTGCAATCAAAAACGAAAAGGGTGCAATGATACTTGCGGTGGTATTTCCGATCCTGCTCGAAATTGCCCTTTATTTTAATGTGGTATGGTATGTACAGGTATTCAATATCCTGTTGCTGTTTATTGTATATGCGCTGTTTCTGGTGCTGTTCCGCAGACTCCGTCCGTCACTTATTGCCATTACGATTCTGATGCTTGCACTGTCGATCGGCAATGAATTTTCGGTGAATGCCCGTTCTGTTGCATTCCAGATCAGTGATTTTTATTGCTTTGCGGACGCACTCCGTCTTTCCGGACGCTACAGCTTTGATATCACCGGTGTCATGGTGAGAGATGCATTGCTTTCCATTCTGCTGCTTGCCGGATCGCTGTTCCTGCTGCGTGAATACGATGATAAGGAATATAAGCGCAAGACTTTGCTGCGTGGGGCAACCACTTTCTGTGTTGCATTGCCGATCGCACTCTTTACCAATATGGAGGACCACAGTGATGGTGATATCAAGTTTGATATCAACCGTTTTACAAAGGAAAATGGCGTGCTGTATTCGCTTTATGTCGAGATGAAGCAGCATGCGATTACAGAACCCGAAGGTTATAACGAGGATGAAGCACAGGCAGTATTTGCGGAAGGCGAACCTTCCGCTGTGCCGCAGCAGCCGAATATCATTGTGGTGATGAATGAATCTCTTTCGGATTTTGACCTTGTCGGTGAACTTCCCCTGACACAGGATGTGCTTCCGTTTATTCACAGCATGAATGAAAACTGCATCAAAGGCAAGGCGCTTGCATCTGTCTGCGGCGGTTACACATGCCAGTCCGAATGGGAGTTCCTGACCGGAAACAGCATGGCATTTCTGCCGGTTTCTGCGATCCCGTATCTGCAGTTTATCGACTATCCGACCGAATCCATTGCGACGTCCCTGAAAGAAATCGGTTATCAGACAACCGCCATTCACCCCTACCATGGTATTGAATGGAAACGGGATCATAATTATCCGCTGCTTGGGTTTGATACCTTTGTTACCGGCGAACAGTTCGGTGAGGTAACGGAGGAAATGCTGGAAACATTGCCTTCCGATGTGGATGAATCCCTGTATTTCGGTGATCTGGAATATATCCGTGGTTTTGTCAGTGATGCTGAGAATTACCGGAAGGTGATCGAGGTTATGGAGGAAAAAGAGCCGGGCAAGCCCCAGTTCATTTTCAATATTACCATCCAGAATCACGGCGCCTATGGTTATGAAGGCGATGATTTCGAGGCAATTGAATTCTGCGAGGGTGCGGTGTCCGATATCAACCAATATCTGACTGTCGCACATGAGAGCGACCGTGCTTTTGAGGATCTGATCGCATATTTTGAGACATATCCCGAGGATACCATTATTCTCCTCTTTGGTGACCATCAGCCTGCATTGGAAATGCCCTACGAAACCCTGTTTGCGGATCCTGCGGATGAAATCGCAGTCCGTGAGAGTACCTATACCGTACCCTATGTGATGTGGGCAAACTATGACGTGGATTGGGAAACACAGGAACTGACAAGCCTGAACTATCTTTCTGCCCTGCTCAAGCAGAATGCAGGTCTCCCGATGGACAATTGGGATGAATTCCGTCTTTCCGTGATGGAAACCTATCCGGCGATCAATCCCTACGGTGTTGTCGATGCAGACGGCAATTATCTTTCTCTTTCTGAGGAGCTTGGATCATCCGCAATTCTGCAGGACTATGAGCATCTGCAGTATTACCGCAGCTTTGATGAACCCGAGGAAGAATAACTGCAATTAATTGATAGAAACATGTAAATATCATGAAATTCGTTCCGCTGATAAAGCGGAGCGAATTTTTTTGGCAAGAAAACCCCCAGCTATGCTGGGGGATAAAAAGCTTATAGCTATGGTGGAAAAAGAGAACCTCCAATGTTATAATGAAGTTAAGGTCTGCCAACCTAACTTAGAATAACAAAG
>JAZPZJ010000041.1:0-47390 GCA_045544635.1 Oscillospiraceae bacterium | reverse complement strand
GCGCCCTGTCCGGTCTGCGGCTCCATGGAGCATCCGGCACCTGCAAAGTCCAGTGCATCACTGCCGACGGAGCAGGCTGTTCAGACGGCACGGCATGAGCAGGAGCTTGCGCAGCAGCGCGCGCAGGAGAGTGCGCAGCTTTGTTCGGGCTTTCAGTCCGCAGCGGAGCAGATCCGGCAGAATCCCCTCATCCGTGAGATGGATGCAGCGGCAGCGGGCGCGGAGCTTGCGGCACTCCAGAAGCACCTGCGTGAGCAGGAGATGGAGCTTCGCAGTGCCCAGCAGGCACAGCAGAAGGAGCAGGCAGCCCTTGCAAGAATTTCCGGCAGAATGGAGAGCCTGCAGGCGGAGCTGGAACGCCTTGCAAAGGAAATTGCACTCTATTCCGGTGAATTTGAAGCTGCACTTGCAGCAAGTGATTTTGCGAGCCATGGGGATTATCTTGCAGCAATGTGCGAGCCTGCGACGCTTCGCAAGCTGGAGAACGAGCTGCAGCAGTACCGTTCCGATTGTGCAGCGGTGCAGGCGGGCATCAAGAGCCTTGAGCAGGCGACTGCCGGTGTGACGGAAACGGATCTGACAGCATTGCAGAACCTTCTTGAGGAGCAGAATGCAGCGCTTTCGGCGACCGACGCTTCTATGCAGACCCTGCGTACCGCGCTCAGCCGCGGCAGGGAAACCGAACAGCAGCTCAGTGCTGCGCTTCGTGAGCAGGAGGCAATGCGTGAGGAATGGGGGATGATTTCGGAGCTGTACAAGACCGTCAGTGGGCAGCAGGGCGGCGGCAGAGCCAAGCTTCGTCTGGAGGCGTATGTACAGCAGTATTACTTCCGGCGTGTGGTCATTCGTGCCAATGAGCGGCTTGCTGTTCTCACAGGCGGGCAGTTCGTGCTGCGCTGCCGTGAGGAAGCGAAGAATCTCAGTCAGCAGTCCGGACTGGATCTGGAGGTGCTTGACCGGAGTACGGGTCTCTGGCGTGATGTGAGCACGCTTTCCGGCGGTGAATCCTTTATGGCGTCCCTGTCCCTTGCACTGGGTCTTTCCGATGTGGTGCAGGAGGGAAGCGGCGGCATTCAGCTCGATGCCATGTTCATTGACGAGGGCTTCGGAACGCTTGATGATCATGCACTGCAGCAGGCACTTGCACTGCTGGACAAGCTGTCCGACGGCAAACGCCAGATCGGTATCATCTCCCATGTGGGTGCATTGCGCCAGCGCATTGACCGGAAGATTGTGGTCACCAAATCCTCTGCGGGCAGCCGCGTGCAGCTCGAAGGGATATAAGTGATGTTGGGGTAACGAACAGAAAACCGCCCGTTCCTCTGGGAAGAGGGACGGGCGGTTTGTTTTGACAAAAGGCATACTTTCGACAGTTGACATTTTCATATGGATACGCTATAATAATAACATCCTTTATTATGTTCTGAAAAAGGGGGACTTATGGTGCGATTGATCGCTGCTTTGGTGATTGCTTTAGTCGGAATCGTATCCATTGTGCTTCTTGCGGTGTGCCGCCGGCGTTGGAAACGGTTGATTGTGAACGGACAGACTGCTTTGGGTACGATTGAGGGGATCGGGGAGAAGAAATACAGAATGGGAGTCTGGCAGCAAATCTGTGTTGGCTATACTGCTGATGGCATACGCCGAAAGTACAAAACAATGCGATATGGATGCCGTTTTTGTCTGCATCAGCAGCTTACAGTGCGGTATCTGAAGGAAAAGCCCAGGTTCTGTGTCATCGACCGGCCCCGGAATTACGCGGCTATGCCGGAAATTCTGTTAATTTTAATGGCGTTTCTGCTGTATTTGTATCTGATTATGCTGGTAGGAGTGCTGTTTTCGGAGGATCGGTTCGATGTGTTGCATGATGCGGTGTGGGGAGCAGGGTTGCTCATTTCTGTGCTTTTATTGTATTTTACAGAGCGCTCACTGTTTATCCAGAAAACGATGTGCTCAGGAAGAATCTGTTGGGTTGTAGATACAGAAACACAGCAGGTGATACTTGCGGAATATACTGTGAACGGGAATCTGTACGAAACGAGGGAGATGAAAATTCCCCGAAAACGCCGCGAAAAGGCATATGAAATTGGCGAAGAAATCGCAGTGAAATATGACCCAAAGCATCCGTACCGTTCCATCATCGCGGAGGATGTGTATTCATTCAGAGCTGCAAAGTTGGTACTGCTTCTGATGCTTCTATACATCGTCTTTATGGCGGTGCTGTATGCTCTGGAAAAACTCCTATAACATAAAAAAGCTCCTGTATGAACAGGAGCTTTTATTTTGAGCGTCAGAGCAGTGAACGGAAACGCTTGAAAGTATACTCCCCGATGGTGAATTTCTTCTCGGTGATCTGCTTTGCCATTTCCTGCGAAATGATGAACTCCTCGGATACGGCCGCAAGATACTGCTTGCCGCCGCACTCTACCAGATACCATTCGTTCTTGTCGTTGTACTGATCGACCGCCTGAAAGAGTCCGAATGCCGGCATGATCGTCCATTCCAGAATATGCTCAAGGGGGGAGAGCTTTTTTTCGCGGAGCAGTACTGTGACCGCAGATGCGCCCGGGAACTTTGTGAGCACGGCAGCGTCCTTTTGATTGCGGCATTTGCCGGTCATTTCATAGTCGCCCAGCGAAATCGGTTCCTTCAGCTCGCGGAAGGTGAGGGTTTCGTTCTCATCGAGCAGCTCATCCACACTGATGTTCAGAAGCTGCGCGATTGCCTTCAGATTATGAATGTCCGGAAGTCCCTTGTCCGATTCCCATTTTGCAATTGCGCTGCGGGATACGATCAGCTTTTCTGCAAGCTGCTCCTGCGAAAGCCCAGCTTCTTTTCTTGCCTTTTTTAATTTTTCACCGAATGTCATAATTGACAGCCTCCTTGTGTTGTGTTGATGCATTCATCCTACCACAGTTCTTCTGGAAAGTCAATGAACTTCCCGTCACACCGCTGTTACGCTTCGTAACATGACGCAGATGCGTGGTTTTTGCGCCTGCCTGCAATTGCGTTCTTCTCCTTTTGCAATCGATAATCTACGAAAAAACAAAAAGCTCCGATACAACCGTATCGGAGCCTTGGAGCTGATGACCGGATTCGAACCGGTGACCTACGCCTTACCAAGGCGTTGCGCTACCACCTGTGCCACATCAGCGACCTTTGCTATTATAGCACATTTCAGGAAGCTTGTCAAGCTTTTTTTTATTTTTTTGAAAAAATATTTTTCTTCTGCAAAAAGTTGCTCAAAATACAGGAAATCCCCTTGCATATTCTCTGAAAATGTGATACAATACATAATGTGGGTTTTTGTACCCAAATTGAGGAAGAACCAGGAGGCGGCAGAATGTCCAGACCCTTGCAGAAGGAAATCCGTTATGCAGCAGTCGGCACGGTGGTGCTGGATGTACTCCTCTGGCTGTGCTCTCTGCCCTTGGTTGGGTTCGGAGCGGAGGTTCCTCTCGGGCTGCTTATCGGCAGTGCCGGAATGCTGCTGAATCTGCTGCTTCTGCGCAGAAGTATTCTTCGCGCGGTCAGCGGCGGTAAATCCCAGGATTTCGGAGGCTACCTGCTCCGCTGTGTGATTTCCTGCGCGGCAATGGCCGCGGGAATGCTCCTTCCGCTTGTCAGCGGACTTTGCACAGTGCTGCCGTTTCTTTATCCTAAGCTGCTCTTCGGAGTGCTTTCATTTAGAAAAAATGCTTAATGTACATATTACTAACAGGAGGTGTGCGCTTTGCACTTCACCGATTTTCTGAAGGGTACTACGGACATCAATGTCACGGGTCCCAAGGTCATTGCGTCCTTTGAGGTGTTCGGAATTACCATCAACTTTACAGAGAGCGTTCTGCTCAGCTGGGTGATTCTTGCCTTTGTTGCGCTGCTGCTTCACTGGATGACAAAGGACATGACAACGAAAAATATTAAAAAACGGCAGGTTCTCGCTGAGATGGCGGTTAAGACGGTCTATAATCTTGTGGAGGATACCATGGGAAAGGGCTGCAGGAGATTTGCTCCTTATATCGGATCGCTCTTTACCTTCTCCATCATGGGAAGCCTGATCAGCCTTCTGGGACTGCGCTCTGTCACAGCGGATTTCAGCGTGGTGCTGACATGGGCACTGATTACCTTCATCTGGGTGCACGCTACCAAGATGCGCACAAACGGACTCTGGGGTTATCTCAAGGGATATGCCTCCCCCGTATTTGTGATGCTTCCGATGAATGTTCTCAGTGAAGTGTCCCTTCCTGTTTCTATGAGTATCCGTCATTTCGGCAATATCGCAAGTGGTATGATCATTTCGAGTCTTGTGTATTTTGCCCTGACAGCCATCACCAAGGCAATTGGTGTTGCCTTTATGACAATTGGTATTCCTGCAGTGCTCTCACTGTATTTTGATTTGTTCAGCAGCTTCATGCAAGCCTTCATCTTCATCATGCTGACGATGGTGAATGTTTCAAATGCCGGCGAATCAGAGTAGGAATCCAATCATCACGATTAAAATTTACTTGGAGGTAATGAATTATGGAAAAAGCTATTGTTCTCGCAGCATCTGCTATCGGTGCAGGTCTTGCAATGATCGCGGGTATCGGCCCCGGTATCGGTGAAGGTTATGCGGTAGGTAAGGCGTGTGAATCCATCGGCAGACAGCCGGAAAGCTCCGGTGCAGTTACCAGAACCATGTTCATCGGCTGTGCGATTGCAGAGTCCACCGGTATCTATGGCTTCGTTGTTGCACTGCTGCTGATGTTCGTTAATCCCTTTATCGGTAAGCTGTAAGCTGATCGGAGGAACAACAATTGGTTTTGGATTTTTTATCAATTGATGTCGGAACCATTCTATTTACCCTGATCAATACACTGCTGATTTTTCTGATGTTCAAGTTCCTCCTCTTCAAGCGCGTTGATGCGATTTTAGCGCAGCGTCAGGCAGAGGTGGACGGTACCTATTCCAAGGCGGAGGATGCCCTCAATGCTGCAACTGCGGAGAAGGAGGAGTATGCAAAGCTCATGGCAGGCGCCAAGGAGGAATCCGCACAGATCATCAGCCGTGCTGAAAAGCAGGCACAGCAGAAGGGGGATGCCATTGTTGAGGACGCACGCCGTGAGGCAGTCGCAGTCCGCGAAAAGGCAAACCGTGATATTGAACGCGAAATGGCGCAGGCAAAGGGCGAACTCAAGGGCGAAATCTCCGAGCTTGCAATGGAACTGGCACAGAAAATTATGGAAAAAGAGATTTCTAAGGAAGATCATGACCGCCTGATCGGCGACTTCCTTGCAGAAATGGGTGATGAAGCATGACACAGACAGTAGGGAAGGTCTATGCAGAAGCACTGTTCCTCCTTGCGCAGGAGGAAGGAAAAGAAGAACAGATCTATCACGAGATCAACGAAGCAGCGGATTTGCTGGCACAGTATCCGGATTTTGTGCTGCTGCTCTCCGTTCCTACACTCAGTATGGAAGAACGCCTTGATGTACTGCGGAAGGTGATCGGTGACGGAGCGGGCGTAACAGAGCATTTTCTGTTTCTTCTTGTGGAGAAACGCCGCATCAATCGAATTGCAGAAATTCGTGCAGCGTTTAATGCAATGTATTATGAGAAATTCTCCATCGAGGAAGTCAGCGTGATTACGGCTGTTCCCATGGAGGATGCACAGCGGGAAGCCCTCACTGCAAAAATGCAGAAGAAGCTCCAAAAGACCGTAAAGCTCATTGAGCAGGTCGATCCGGATATTCTGGGCGGCATGATTGTCCAGTACGGCGATACCCGTATGGATAATTCCCTGCGTACCCGGATGCGGGAATTTGCCCGTAATGCGGAGCAATCATAAGTAAGGCAGGTGCAATAGAGATTATGAATTTAAGACCGGATGAAATATCCAGTATTATTAAAGAACAGATTAAAAATTATGAGTCCCGAATTACGCTGTCCGATGTGGGAACAGTCATTACTGTCGGTGACGGTATTGCCAATATTCACGGACTTGAACAGTGTATGTCCGGTGAGCTGATTGAATTTGAGAACGGTACCTTCGGTATGGCGCTCAATCTGGAGCAGGATTGCGTTGGTGCGGTACTCCTCGGCTCCGATGCCGAAATCCGTGAAGGCTCCACAGTCAAAAGAACGGGTGAGATTATGTCCGTGCCGGTGGGTGAAGCCCTTCTTGGCAGAGTGGTCAATGCCCTCGGTCAGCCCATTGACGGTGAAGGTCCCATCGAAACCACCGAGCGTGCCCCCATTGAGAAGGTGGCTTCCGGTGTCATTACCAGAAAATCCGTCCATAAGCCCCTCCAGACCGGCATCAAGGCGATCGATTCCATGATCCCGATCGGACGAGGACAGCGCGAGCTGATCATCGGAGACCGCCAGACAGGTAAAACTGCCATCGCCCTGGATACCATTATCAACCAGAAGGGGCAGGATATCATCTGCATTTATGTGGCAATCGGTCAGAAACGATCGACTGTTGCCAATGTTGCGGAGACACTCCGCAAGGCAGGTGCCATGGATTATACTATTATCGTATCTGCGACTGCCTCCGAGCTTGCACCCCTGCAGTATATTGCGCCTTATTCCGGCTGCGCAATGGGCGAGTATTTCCTCGAGCAGGGTAAGGATGTTCTTTGTGTGTATGACGATCTTTCCAAGCACGCAGTGGCATACCGTGCGCTTTCCCTGCTGCTCAAGCGTCCTCCGGGACGAGAAGCATATCCGGGTGATGTTTTCTATCTGCACTCCCGTCTTTTGGAAAGAGCGTGCAGCTACAACGAGAATTACGGCGGCGGCAGCCTGACTGCTCTGCCGATTATTGAAACACAGGCAGGCGATGTTTCTGCCTATATTCCGACCAATGTCATTTCCATCACGGATGGACAGATCTTCCTTGAAACCGATCTGTTCAATGCGGGCGTACGACCGGCTGTGAATCCCGGTATCTCCGTATCGCGAGTTGGTTCAGCGGCACAGATCAAGGCAATGAAGAAGGTTTCCGGTTCTCTGAAGCTGTCCTATTCCCAGTACAGAGAGTTGCAGGCGTTCTCCCAGTTCGGCTCCGATCTTGACGCCGATACCAAGAGCCGTCTGTCCATGGGCGAGCGCATTGTGGAAGTCCTCAAGCAGGACAGAAACGCTCCCGTTCCGGTAGAGCTGCAGGTGTGCATTATTTATGCCGTGACAAAGGGCTATTTGAAGAATGTCGATGTGGATGATATTGCGGATTATGAGGAACAGCTCTTTGCCGAAATGAAGGAACAGCATCCGGAAATCCTTGCGTCCATTCTGGAAACAAAGGAGCTGACCGCAGAAAACGAGGAAGCACTGAAGGCTGCCCTCGAAGGCTTTACTGCGCAGTATACAGCGGCGCACTGATTGGAGTGGAAGTATGGCGAATCTAAAGGATATCAAGCGCCGGATTCATAGTGTCGAGAGCACCATGCAGATCACCAAGGCAATGGAGCTTGTGGCATCCTCCAAATTCCGCAGAGCGAAGGAACGCGCTGAAGCGGCAGAGCCGTATTTTGAAGCGATTTATAAGCTGATGGCAGAGATTGCGTCAGAGGATAATTATTTCAATTCCCAGTTCGTTCATAAGCGCCGCGAGAAGGGCGCAGTTCTTCTGATTGTCATTGCAGGAGACAGAGGACTTGCCGGCGGCTTCAATTCCAATGTGTTCAAGCTTGCGCAGGCTCGTGTGAATGAGGTGCTTGCAGAAGGCGGAAATCCCATTGTGATGCCCATTGGACAAAAGGCAGTGGATTATTTCGCGCATAAGGATGTCAAGGTGCTCAAAAGCTTCGATCATGTTGCGGAGCATCTGACAATCTATAATGCAATGGATATGGCAGAACTTGTGCTCAGCACCTACGAGCGGCATGAATCCATCCAGAGCGTGGAGCTGATCTATACCAATTATGTTTCTCCGATTTCGCAGGAAGCTGCCAGAATGGAGGTCATTCCGCTGACCGCTCTCGGCAATGCCAAAAAAGGCGGAAGTGTTGTGGAATACGAGCCCTCCGCTGAGAGTGTGTTCGATGCGCTGGTACCGCAGTACCTGACCGGGCTGCTCTATGGTGCCATTGTAGAATCCTTTGCTTCTGAGCAGGCAGCAAGACGCACGGCAATGGAAAATGCAACGGATAATGCAACAGAAATGATCGATAATCTGTCCCTCCAGTACAACCGTGCCCGCCAGAGCGCGATCACACAGGAGCTGACGGAGATCGTCGCCGGTGCCGGAGGAGCCTCCGGCGGCAATTCGCGCGGATAAGCAAGCTGGTAAGGAAGGCTTACTGCACGCGTTGGAAAATGCTGAACCGCAATGCGCCTTGCTTTGCAGAGACGCAAAGCTATTGATAGAATGATTCCGAAAGGAGAGGGATGCAGACATCCCGAACAAGAATTATGCAGAATATAGGAAAAATTGTGCAGATTATCGGTGCGGTTGTCGATGTTCGCTTTGCGAAGGAAAACCTGCCCCGTCTGCTGAACGCCATTACTGTGGACAATCAGGGAACGAAGCTCGTTCTCGAGGTTGCACAGCATATTGGTGATGATATTGTCCGCTGTATTGCGATGAGCAGTACAGATGGACTGGTGCGCGGTATGGATGCCATTGATACCGGTGCACCCATTAAGGTTCCGGTCGGCAGAGGAACGCTCGGAAGAATGTTCAATCTTCTTGGCGATGCCATCGACGAAAAGCCGGCTCCGGAAAATGCCGAGCAGTGGGCAATCCACCGTGAGGCGCCGAGCTATGAGGAGCAGACTGCGTCCAATGAGGTGCTTGAAACCGGCATCAAGGTCATCGACCTGATTGCCCCCTACCTCAAGGGCGGTAAGATCGGACTCTTCGGCGGTGCCGGTGTCGGCAAGACCGTCCTCATTCAGGAGCTGATCAACAATGTTGCCAACCAGCACGGCGGCATCTCCGTATTCACCGGCGTTGGCGAAAGAACGCGTGAGGGCAATGACCTTTATAATGAGATGAAGGAAAGCGGCGTTATCGACAAGACTGTTCTCGTGTACGGTCAGATGAACGAGCCGCCGGGAGCAAGAATGCGTGTTGGCTTGTCGGGACTTACCATGGCGGAATATTTCCGTGATGAGGAAGGTCAGGATGTGCTTTTGTTCATCGACAATATTTTCCGCTTTACACAGGCAGGCTCGGAGGTATCCGCACTGCTCGGCAGAATGCCCTCCGCTGTAGGCTATCAGCCCACACTTGCGACGGAAATGGGTGCACTGCAGGAGAGAATTACTTCTACGAATAAGGGATCCATCACTTCCGTTCAGGCAGTTTATGTACCGGCGGATGACCTGACCGACCCCGCTCCGGCAACAACATTTGCCCATCTCGATGCAACCACGGTTCTTTCCCGTCAGATTGCGTCACTCGGTATCTATCCGGCGGTGGATCCGTTGGAGAGTACTTCCAGAATTCTTTCCCCTGAAATCGTCGGCAAGGAGCATTATGAAACAGCAAGAGCCGTGCAGACGATTCTTCAGCGATACACAGAGCTGCAGGACATCATTGCCATCATGGGTATGGAGGAACTGTCCGAAGAAGATAAGCGCACCGTTATGCGTGCGAGAAAAATCCAGCGTTTCCTGTCCCAGCCGTTCTCCGTTGCGGAGCAGTTTACAGGAATGCAGGGTAAGTTTGTGCCCCTGAAGGAAACTATCCGCGGCTTCAAGGAAATCATTGAGGGCAAGCACGATGATCTGCCCGAATCCGCTTTCCTCTTCGTCGGCACAATTGACGAAGCTGTGGAAAAGGCCAAGACTACACAGGAATAATTGCAGGAGGGATAGAAGATGAAAACCTTTCTCCTGCGTGTGATCACTCCGGAGCGAACGCTCTTTGAGGAACAGGCGGCTCAGCTGACTGTTCGTACCACAGAGGGCGATGTGGGAATCCTTGCCGGACATACGCGTTATGCTGCGATTCTGAAGGCGGGAGCGCTGCGTATCAAGCTTCCGGATGGTCAGGAACGCCTTGCAGCAGCTGCAGGCGGTGTAGTGAAAGTGTCCGATGACAGGACAACTGTGATTACAACTGCTGCGGAATGGGCGGATGAGATTGATGCCGATTGGGCGGAACGCTCCCGTCAGGACGCATTGTCCCGCATTGCACAGTACAAGGATCAGCCCGATCAGCTTGAACGCGCAAATCTGAAGCTGCAAAGAGCGCTCAACCGTCTGCGTGTTTCCGGCAGCGATCCGAAGCTGCAGATGAAAAAGAAGTAACAGCAAAGCCCTGGAATTGACACCGGGGCTTTGTTTTAATTATGCAAGAGGCTCTGTTGGGAGAAATATACGCAAACTTGTCTATTATGAACAAAAAAATGGTTGTTTTATTGAGAAAACAAGATAAAAAACCGTAATTTTTTGAATGGCGAAAAAAATGAGGATTACCCCTTGCATTTTGACACAAAGAGTGCTATAATAAAAATACCACGAGTTGAGTACAAGTGTACGCCGGCGGTGGAATTTTGATGAGGAGGTTTTTTAACAATGGCGTTAAAGAATCAGTATTTGGTAGATCTGCTTGCAAGAGTTGAAAAGAGAAATCAGGGTGAGCCTGAGTTCATTCAGACAGTAACAGAGGTTCTGGAATCCCTGGAAGCAGTAGTAGAGAAGAGACCTGACCTCGTAGAGGCTGGCGTACTTGAGAGAATCGTAGAACCGGAGCGTCAGATTACATTCCGTGTTCCGTGGGTAGATGACAATGGTAAGGTACAGGTAAACCGTGGTTTCCGTGTACAGTTCAACTCCGCAATCGGTCCGTACAAGGGCGGTCTGCGTTTTGCTCCCAATGTATACAGCGGTATCATCAAGTTCCTGGGCTTTGAGCAGATTTTCAAGAACTCCCTGACATCCCTGCCCATGGGCGGCGGCAAGGGCGGTTCTGACTTTGATCCGCAGGGCAAGTCCGATGCAGAAGTAATGCGTTTCTGCCAGAGCTTCATGACAGAGCTGTTCCGTCACATCGGTCCGAACCTGGACGTACCGGCTGGTGACATCGGCGTAGGTGCTCGTGAGATCGGCTACATGTTCGGTCAGTACAAGAGACTGGCAAATGAATTCACAGGCGTTCTGACCGGTAAGGGTCTGCAGTACGGCGGTTCCCTGATCCGTCCCGAGGCTACCGGCTATGGCGCAGTTTACTATACAGTTGAGATGCTCGAGCATTTCGGTGATTCCATCAAGGGTAAGACCTTCGCAGTATCCGGCTTCGGCAACGTAGCATGGGGTACCATCAAGAAGGTAAACGAGCTGGGTGGTAAGGTTGTTACTATCTCCGGTCCGGACGGCTACATCTATGATCCCGATGGCATCAGCACTGAGGAGAAGGTTGACTACCTGCTCGAGATGAGAGCTTCCTGCCGCAACCGTGTACAGGACTATGCAGACAAGTTCGGCGTAGAGTTCTTCCCGGGTGAGAAGCCGTGGGGTACCAAGGTTGACATCATTATGCCTTGCGCAACTCAGAACGAAGTTGGCATGGCTGAGGCTGAGAAGATCGTTGCAAACGGCATCAAGTACTATGTTGAGGTTTCCAACATGCCGACTACAAACGAGGCTGTTGCTTACCTGAAGGCAAACGGCGTGATCGTGGCTCCTTCCAAGGCTGTTAACGCTGGTGGGGTGGCAGTTTCCGGTCTGGAAATGTCCCAGAACTCCATGCGTTATAACTGGACAGCAGAAGAGGTTGACGAGAAGCTCAAGGGCATCATGAAGAACATCTTCAAGTCCTCTGTTGAGGCTGCTGCTGAGTACGGCATGGAAAATGACCTCGTTGCAGGTGCAAACATTGCAGGCTTCCTGAAGGTTGCTGAAGCAATGAAGGCACAGGGCTGCGTATAAGCGCAGAGCCTGCGCAGGCAGACACGTTACGAGGGTTCAGCCTGAACCGCTTGATTCCTTTGCTTCGCAAGCGGAATCGTCGCTATTGAATTATGATATATGCCCCCAACGCCTTGCGGCGAAGGGGGCATTGCGATTGAGAATCCTGCAAAGGACAGTGCGCTGCACTGTCCTTTTCTGTGTCCCATTTGTGAAACTCCTCCAAAAACGCTTGACAAATCAAGGGAAGTGATGTACAATAAAATTACTAATATTCTTTTGAGAGGGGAAGTATTATGAAAAAAATCATTGCATTTGCCGCAAGCCTTGCGCTGTGCGCATCTGCTGCGGTCACACCGTTCATGCAGGGCAGTGTGGCTCCGATGGAAGTTTCAGCAGCTCCGAACAGCGCTTATGATTATGGCGAAGCGCTCCAGAAGTCCATGTTCTTCTATCAGGTGCAGCAGTGCGGCATCCTGCCCGAATGGAACGAAGTTACCTGGCGTGATGACTGTATGGTGAACGATCCCGTTCCCGGCGGCTGGTTCGATGCCGGCGACCACCTGAAATTCACGCTGACCAATGCTTATGCAGCAGTAACGCTCGGCTGGGGTCTCCTTCAGTACCCGGAGGGCGTGGAGAAGGCAGGTCAAACTGAGATGTACCACAACCACCTCGAGTTTGTACTCGATTATCTGGTTGCATGCGACCTTGGCGATGAGATCGTGTACATGGTCGGTGAGGGCGGCTTTGACCACCAGTGGTGGGGCGCTTGCGAAATGTACATGGATAAGTTTGAGCTGATGACAGGCGAGACCGTTCGTCCGGCTTACACTTGTCAGGACAGCTCGATTCAGGGCCAGATGGCTGCGGCACTCGCACAGGGTTATATGATTTTCAAGGACTCTGAACCGGAGAAGGCAGAGAATTACCTGACCCATGCGAAGGATCTGTTCGAGCGTGCCGATGCATGGCGTTCTATTGGTGATGATACCGCTGAGCATGCTTATTATAAGCCTTCCAGCTTCTACGATGATCTGTTCTTTGCTGCAAACTGGCTGTATATGGCAACCGGCGAGCAGTCCTACCTTGACAGATGCGAAAGCGATTTTATCCCGAATCTTGGCAAGGAATCCCAGTCCGATGAGCTGAAGTTCACATGGGGCTACTGCTGGGACGATATGCAGCAGGGCGGTACCCTCCTGTATGCGATCAACACAGGCGATGAGACCTGGAAGAACCAGTTCAAGAAGCACCTTGAATACTGGACGACCGGTTATGGCGGCAAGCAGATCCAGTATACACCCGATGGTCTGCCGTGGCTGTTCCAGTGGGGTTCTCTGCGTCATGCGACAACAACAGCATTCCTTGCTTATGTGGCAGCGGATGAGCTGTTTGCAGATGATGCTTCACTTGCAACAAAGTATACCGATTTCGCTGACAGCATTATGAACTATGCGTTCGGTGATAATGCGTTGGAGCTGAGCTACGTTGTCGGCATGGGCGAAAATTATCCGCAGGCATGGCACCACAGAACCTCCTCCGGTGCATGGAATGACAAGTGGTCCAACATCGGTCAGACCGAGGGCGAAGATGCCAAGCCCCATGCGCATGTACTCTACGGCGCACTCGTAGGCGGCCCGGCGCAGGATGGCAGCTATACGGATAACATTGCACAGTATCAGTTCAGTGAGGTTGCGATCGACTATAACGCAGGCTATACCTCTGCACTGTGCGCAATGGTAGAAAAGTACGGCGGTACCTATGATCCGGCATTCCCGCCGACAGAAGAGCCGAAGTGGACGGAATTCTTCATGCGTGCTTCCATCAACCAGAACGGCACAGGTTATACGGAAATCAAGGCATTTGCCATGAACCACTCCGCATGGCCGGCAAGACAGATCAAGGATCTTTCCTATAATTACTACTTTGATATCACAGAGCTTGTGGATGCAGGCTTCTCCATCGACGATGTTTCCGTACGCATCGGCTACGACCAGCATTCCGCTGACAAGGGCGTTATGTCCATCTCCGATCCGATCCACTATGACGGCAATATCTACTATGTCAAGCTCTCCTTTGCGGATGGCAGCGTGGTAATGCCCACCGGTCAGTCCGAGCATCGCTCCGAGTGCCAGTTCCGTATCGCTATTCCGGATAACCTCGGTGTAGCATGGGATGCTTCTAACGACTACTCCTTCCAGACCCTCGTGCAGGGCGGCGAAGATGCAATGGTGGATACACCTTATATTACAATGTATGACGGTGACACCCTTGTATGGGGTATTGAGCCGGACGGCACCACCCCCGATGATATGCAGCCCACAACAGAAGCGGAACCTGATCCGACACCGGAGCCGACACCTGCGGGTGCACTCTATGGTGACGCAAACTGCGACGGCGAAGTAGACGTACTTGACATCATCTCTCTGAACAAGTACCTGCTCGGCGGCGGTGCACTGACCCCCGATGGCGAGACGAATGCCGATGTGGATTGCAATGATAACCTCGATCCCACCGATTCTCTCAATATTATGAAGTTTATTGTAAAGCTTCTCGAAGAACTCCCGGTTGCATAACAAAGCGGCAAACTCCCCCTTGTCAAAGGGGGAGCTTTTTGTTTGTGTATAATGCACAAAAAATATAAAGCTAGTTTAGAATATATTCCGAAAATCCGAAAACCTCTTTACTTTTTGGTACGAATATACTATAATTAAGTTGATAGGAATTTTTCGTATATTATCCGCATTGCACAATCTGCGGCACGAAAATTTCCGTCGTGTTCGAAGATTGCATCCGATTGCACTGTCGGATGTAATGAAAAAATATTTCATATTTATGGGAGGGTAAAACATGCTGAAAAGAAAACTCGGCAAGAAGCTCGCTGCGGGTGTCACTGCGCTCGCAATGGTAGCAAGTGCTTCCGCAGCTTCTATCTCAACCCTGACAGCATTCGCTGGCGAAATGCTGGGTGAGGGTACATTTAACGAAGGCGCAGGTCTTCCTTGGCACGTTTGCGAAAACGGTACAGGTGCTATGGCATTTACCATCGATGGTGGTATGTACTCCATTCTGATTAAGAACCCCGGTGGTAAGTCCAACGGCGGTGAGGACAGATGGGACTGCCAGTTCCGTCACAGAGAACTGTCCATTACTTACGATCATACTTATCGTCTGACCTACTCTGTATACGCAACCAATTCCGGTTACATGTATGCAAAGCTGGGCGACATCACAAACGATGACGCTGAGTACTGGCACAACAACGGTCAGCCGCTGTCCATGGAGTTCCTGGGTAACGACGCAACACAGGCTGACGTTGAGTCCGAACTGGAGTCCGCTTCTGCATCCGGCAGTAAGGTAGAGTACTGGGAAGGCTGGGATAAGTGGAAGACACAGCAGATCCCTGCAAAGACCTGGACAACATATGCTTGGGAATTCCAGATCACCAAGGCACAGATGAACAACATCGATACCCATCCGGATGGTAAGGGCACTGTAGAGTGGACCTTCCACTTCGGCGGTGACGGTACTTACACACAGAATATCTGCTTCCCTGAGGGCACGATCCTGAAGTTCGATAACCTCGCTCTGATCGATATGACAGGCAGCGAGAACGACAGAAAGCCCGCTGAGGAGATTCCGGAGCTTGGCATTCAGACAAACCAGGTAGGTTACTTCCCGGGTCTGGAGAAGGAAGCTACCCTGACTGTTGATGAGGGCGATTCCGCTGCGAAGGAATTCACTGTATACGATTCCACTGGTAAGTCTGTTTACACAGGCAAGACATCCGGCTACAAGATTGATGAAGCTTCCTGGAGCCCGTCTCAGCTGATCGACTTCTCTGAGCTGACTACTGAGGGTGAAGGCTTCTACATTGAGTGCGATGGCAAGAAGTCCCTGCCGTTCACAATTGGCACAGACATCTACAACACTCTGGTAACAGATGCAATCAACTACTTCTATCTGAACCGTTCCGGTATCGAGATCGTAGAGTCCTCCGTTGCAAATGCTGGTATGAACGACAGCAAGGCTGCTCTGACTCGTAAGGCTGGTCACGATCCGGATAAGGCATACATCACTGATGAGTGGATCTTTATCTACACTGAGGACCCGGTTGCAGGTGGTAAGTACACAACAAGCATTGACGTAACCGGCGGTTGGTATGACGCTGGTGACTATGGTAAGTACGTTGTAAACGGCGGTGTTTGCATGTGGACACTGGCGAATATGTACGAGCGTTGTGTATTCAATGGCGACGCATCCAAGTGGGATGACGGCTCCGGTACAGTATACAACCTGCCTGAGACAGGCGATGGTACACCTGACATCCTCAACGAGCTGATGTGGGAAGCTGACTTCTTCCTGAAGATGCAGCGTGATGACGGCATGGTATACCACAAGATGCATGACTATAAGTGGACTGCACTCGGTGTAATGCCCTATGCTGAGTCCGAGGACGAAAAGCTCCTGGCAGTACAGTTCCCGAACCGTATTGTTAAGCCTGCTACCTACGCAGCAACTCTGAACGCAGCTGCAGCTCTTGCACAGCTCTCCAGACTGCTCGAGGAGTATGATTCTACAGCAGCTTCCAAGTATCTGGCAGCAGCTGAGAAGGCTTATGATGCAGCTAAGACAAAGTATGTTGGCAAGTATGGCGATATCTATGCAGATGTTACCGGTAACTGGGAAGAGGATGACGCATTTGCTCCTCTGGATCAGAACAAGGGTGGTGGCCCCTACGGCGATACTCAGGTTTCTGACGAATTCTACTGGGCAGCATGCGAGCTGTACATCACAACTGGCAACAAGGACTACTATGCAGATGTAACTGCTTATGATGAGGCATTCGAAGTTCCCACTCTGCTGTACGGCGGTGAGAACAACGGTTCCTTCACATCCTTCACTTGGGGTACTCTGGCAACTCTGGGTACTGCATCTCTGGCAATGAACCAGGATGTTCTGACTGATGCAGAAGCAAAGACAGTTGTAGAAGCATTCCAGGCTGCAGCTGACGACTATCGCAAGCAGCAGGCTAACTCTCAGTATGGTACACCTTACAAGGGCGTTGACTATGAGACAACTGTAACCAGAATCGAAGGCGATACCTACTATGATGATACCTTCGTACTCGAGGGTGGTTATGAGTGGGGTTCCAACTCCATGGTTGTGAACAACGCAATCATCATGGGTCTGGCTTATGATCTGACATCCGACGTTGACTACCTGAACGGCGTAGCTGAGGCTATGGACTACATTCTGGGTAGAAACGCAAATGAAAACTCCTTCGTAACCGGCTACGGTGACGAGGACTATCGTACCATCAATCCTCACCACAGATACTGGTGCCATGAGATGAAGTCTGACTGGCCGTATGCTCCGTCTGGCTGTCTCTCCGGTGGTATGAACTCCAACATGAACGACCCGATGATCCAGGGTGCTGGTTACAAGATCGGCGAACTGCCTCCGATGCTCTGCTATCTGGATAAGAACGACGCTTGGTCTGTAAACGAAATCACCATCAACTGGAACTCTCCTCTGGCATGGGCAGCTTCCTTCCTCGATGATGAAGGCGCTCTGGAGCCCGTTGATACAGAAGTTCTGTACGGTGACGCAAACGTTGACGGCGAAGTTGACGTACTCGACATCATCGTTCTGAATAAGTTCCTGCTCGGCGGCGGCAAGCTCTCTGACCAGGGTGCGATCAATGCAGACGTTGACCTCGATGGCGATCCTTCTGCTAACGACTCCCTGAACATCATGAAGTTTATCGTTAAGCTGATTGATGAGCTCCCCGTTTGATTTCTGAACAATTTAATCAATGAAAACAGGACGGTTTTACCGTCCTGTTTTTTTACTATTTTACATAAATATCGGAATTTGTCCCGATCTCCCCCTCCACCGTATAGGAAATATGGCAGGTCATACCATTGTCATCGGTGGAATAGGTAAGCGTGCGGTCAAGGATTTCCACATCGGAGAGAAAGTTTTTCTCGTACCGTACAATGGCAGCGTTGAGTGCCAGCTGCGTTTCTTCCTCCGTCCGGACGACGATCTCTTCCGTAGTCTCCGTACAGGTATGCTGGATGATCCCAAAGGGGAGCGTGTGGCCGAGGAAGGAGAAGGGAATGTCGGCTTCTGTCTCCGTAAAAGTGTCAAAGCGGTGCTCACCGACCGACAGCGGAATGCGAAGATCAAAGAGCCGCAGCTGCCTGGAAACATGCGTTTTTCCTGTTTTTTCGGTCTCCGTAACTGTGAAGTATTCCGTCAGCTCCGCCTCTTTTGTATAGATCCCACGGATGGTCGCAATCGAATGGTGGTAGGTGACATGTCCTTTTTCATCCTCAATCACGCCGCTTACCAGCATGTCGCCCTTGGCGACGCCATCACCGATGAGATGGGTGAGCTGACCGCTGTATACCCTCACATCCGTGATCTGCGCATCGTACTGCGAAACAATGTTGCATGGTGTGCGTTCGTGCAGCAAGTCGACATTCGGCGTCGCTTCGCTGATTTCCACGACCAGACGGTTTCCCGTGTGCCGCATGCCGACCCATGCAATTTCCGGTACCGCCGCCCGAAGTGTCCGCTCACTGCGGATGAAGTCGATCCCCGGAATCCATACCCCTTCTGTGACGCCGCTGCGTTCCAGCACTGCTAGGATGACGTTTTCGGAAACCTGCGCATTTCCACGAACCTCGATCGTGACGACCGTGTTGGAATAGTAGAAGAGAATTCCCGTGCAAAGAAGTGCGCCGAGCGGTATGCCGAACCGCAGCCGGTAGCGCCGAAGTCTGCGCAGCAGAGAGGGACGTTCCTGTATTTCGAGTGCAATGCTGTGTGCGCCGGCAAGTTCCTGCAGAGCGGGGAGATCCTTGCGCAGGATCCTGCAGTGGAATGTTCCATTCCGGCAATACTGCGCAGCACAGGCAATGTCGCTCTGCCGGATGGCGTTGATGAATGGATAGAGCGATCGCCCGGATGCGCTGATATCGCAGGTTTCACGGATTTGGAGCTTCATGCCTTCACCTCTTTTCATGCAGTGCAATGCTGGTGATCCTGCCCCGTACCATGACGCTGCTGTCGTTGTAATCATACACACGCAGCCCGGTACCCCAGATCTCCAGTTCCATGTCCCTTGTCTGCAGGCGTACCAGCACCTCATTATATTCCAGAATCTTCATGCAGTTTTCCACACGCAGCTCCCGGTTGCCATGCAGGTGCAGATAAGTATCCAGATAAACCCACGACTGCATGGTGCGTTTCCATTGTTTCGGCAAGCGTATCACCTCACAGCATTCTATGCGTACCATAGCGCAGTTATGCGCATACAAGCGGATGCGGATGCATAGGATGGAACGGGTGAAAGGAATGAAACTGCGTTATTTTGCGGCGGCAGCGATCCTGACGGGTTTGATGGCTGCTGCTGCTGTGTATCATGAAAGCGTAGCAGAGGCGATCCTGCTTGCAGGGCAGCGCTGCGTTACGATCATTATCCCGTCGCTCTACCTGTTCTCGATTCTGGCGGCATTTGCTGTCCGTACGGGGCTGTTGATGACGCTGGCAAAGCCAATCGACTGTCTTAGCAGACGGCTGCTGCGGATGGACGGAACACTGCTGCTGGTAGTGCTGTTTTCACAGCTTGGCGGCTATCCCGTAGGTGCGCAGCTGCTTCATCGGCTGCGGTGCAGCGGTGCGCTGCCTGAGAAACAGGAACAAGCACTGCTGTGTGTCTGCATTGGCTGTGGTCCTGCATTTCTTCTGGGAACAGTTTGCCATGGCCTGCCGGTGATGGTGACGGCTGTACTTTGGCTGTCCGTATCCCTGCCGAATCTCGTGCTTGCCTGTATTCTGGGGCGAAGCGGTATGTTCCGTCGGGAATCATGTTCGGTTTCGTGCGTGCACCTTTCCAGCACGGAGCTTGCAGAATCCGTGGAAGCGGGTGCTGCAGCCATGCTGAAGATCTGCAGCATGATCCTGTTTTTTGCAGCACTCTGCGGCATCGCTGCGGGATGCGGACTGCTTGCGGTAATCGGTACGCTCCTGCCGTGCCGTCCTGCACTGGCGGAAGGGTGGCTGTCAGCTGTGCTTGAGATCAGTACCATCACGGACTTTTTACAGCAAGGCGGAACGCTGCCGCAGGCGGCGGCGCTGCTGTCGTTCGGCGGCATTTGCGTGCATCTGCAGAATGCGGCGATCTGCGATGGAAATTTCCCTTGGCTGCGCTTCTGGGGATGCCGCCTTCTGACGGCGGTCTGTACATGGGGAATCTGCACAGGTCTGCTGCGGTTTTTGTATGGGGGCGAGGTGCCAGCAGCGCTATTGCAGCCGTTTGCTGCGGCACCGACTGCACCGGAGAATCCGCCGCTGCCCGTAATCTGCCTGATCGTGATGTCTGTTCTGCTGCTTCTGCGGCACGACCATCTTTGTAATCGGGTCAAAAATTCACAAAAAGAACGATGAATTCACAAACAAATCATTGACAAATGACGGAAAATCAGTTACAATAAAAGTATAGTGGCATTGTATCGGCAAATGCCGGCAAGCCCAATTTGCTCGTGATAAAAAAGAGGAGGTATTATCATGAAAGTTTGGAAAAAGCTGACAGCAGGTGTCGCTGCACTGGCATTCTGCATCAGCACTGTAACAAGCGGTGTGATGCTCAACCTGAACACTGCTGCCGTGGATGACGGCAATGATGACTGGTTGCATGCAGTCGGCAGCCGTCTCTACGATAAGGATGGCAACGAAGTCTGGCTGACCGGTGCGAACTGGTTCGGCTTCAATTGCTCCGAGAACGTGCCCCATGGTCTGTATGCGGCTGACGTTGATGAGTTCCTTTCCAATGTTGCGGATAAGGGCGTTAATATCATCCGTTTCCCCATTTCTACTGAGTTGATCTACTCCTGGACGCAGGGCACACCCAACCCCGTGCAGAGCGTACAGGCTGGCTATGATCCGCCCTATGTGGATATTAACCGTGATTTCGTGCTTGAGGACGGCAAGACACTCAAGAACAGCATGGAAATCTTTGATATCATTATCCAGAAGTGTAAAAAATACGGTATCAAGGCAATGATCGACATCCACAGCCCGCATTCCGATAACTCCGGTCATAACTATGCACTCTGGTACGGCAAGGAAACTGCGGACGGTACCATGGTGACGACCGAAATCTGGATCGACACACTCGTGTGGCTGGCTGACAAGTACAGCGATGATGATACCATCCTGGGTTATGACCTGAAGAATGAGCCGCATGGTAAGGGTCAGGAAGGCACCGCTGCTGCGAAGTGGGATGCTTCGACCGATGAGAATAACTGGGCATATGCTGCAACACGCTGCGCAAATGCCATTCTCGAGGTGAATCCCAATGCCCTGATCTTCGTTGAAGGCGTGGAACAGCATCTGCGCAGCGACAGATTTACATGGGGTCAGCCCGATTCTCAGAGTGATCCGCCGTATTATCCTGCATGGTGGGGCGGCAATCTTCGTGGCGTGCGTGATTATCCGATCGTTCCGGATTCCGGTACCAGCCAGATCGTATATTCTCCCCATGACTATGGTCCTTCCGTATGGCCGCAGACTTGGTTTGATAAGGACTTTACCACCCAGACTCTGCTTGATGACTACTGGTATGACACATGGGCATTTATCGGTGAAGAGGATATTGCACCGCTGCTGATCGGTGAGTGGGGCGGTCACATGGATGGCGCTGAAAATGAGAAGTGGATGACGCTGCTGCGTGATTATATGATCGACAACCACATCAACCACACATTCTGGTGCCTCAACCCCAACTCCGGTGATACAGAAGGTCTGCTGGAATATGACTTCCTTTCTTGGGATACTGTGAAGTATGGCATGTTTGAAGAGGCACTCTGGCAGACTGCGGAGACCGGAAAATACATCGGTCTTGACCACCAGAAGCCGCTTGGCGTGAATGATACCGGTATTTCCGTGTCCGAGTATTACGCAACCTATGCGGATACCGAGGGCAGCAACCTTGATGCAGGCGGATCCACCGATCCGAAGCCTGTTGAAACCACACCGACAAACGAACCGACCACAGAACCCACACCGGAGCCTACGGATCCGGGTACGGATGTGGCTTATGGTGATGCAAACTGTGACGGCGATGTGGACGTACTCGATATCATCACTCTGAACAAGAACCTTCTCGGCGGCGGAAGCCTGACTCCTGAGGGACAGAAGAACGGTGACGTCGATCAGGACGGCGAACTCACGCCCACCGACTCACTCAACATTATGAAGTATATCGTAAAGCTGCTCGATAAGCTGCCGGTATAATGTATCAAAAACACCCCCTCTCTGAGGGGGTGCGTTGTTTACAATAATATATGAACCATCGAAACCTCACAACAGTGATGGTTCCCTTGCAAAGCAAAGGATCATGCGGTAAACGAAACCATACCGCAAAACAAGAAAGTCTCCCTAAAAGGGAGACTTTCAAATGCGTCCAACAGCACGGACGCCGTGCTGGCGTTCCCGAGGTGATTCGAACACCCGACCTACCGCTTAGGAGGCGGTCGCTCTATCCAGCTGAGCTACGGAAACATCGCAAGGCGCAGATACATATATATTATAGCACAATCGCCCGGTAATTGCAAGTGCCAATTTCGCAAACGCCGTTTTCTGTCTCTTTTTGTGCAAGTTGATGAAAAAACAGCCTGAAAAGTGCCGGTTTTCCCCCTGAAACTACGGAACTGCCGTGCAAAATATCTAAAAAATGCTTAGTTACCAATTTGTAACTAATGAAAAAAATCGTCAAAAAAATATACGGTGTGCACAAAGAATGGGATAAAAATTTGTGCACAACATTCAAAAAAAATGAAAGAATGGATTTTTGCATTGACTTTTTTGGCAGAGTGTTGTATATTTATGTTATGAAAGCAAATGCTGCGTGCATGCGTTCAGACAAGCAAGAGGACATCGTGAGCATTGAAGGTGTGTGAATGGTTTCAATTAAAGATATTGCTGCCGAGTGCGGCGTTTCTGTTGCTACTGTGAGCAAAGCACTGAATGACCACGATGATGTCGGTTCCGCCACCAAGCAGCGTGTGAGGGATGCCGCAAAGCGGCTCGGGTATCTGCCCAATTCTCTGGCACGGGCGCTCAAGACCAAGAAGTCCTATAATATAGGAGTGCTCATGGTCGATAAAGCAAACAGTGGCTTGACCCATCATTATTTTTCTTCGATTCTGGACAGCTTCAAAGTCACCATGGAACAGAGCGGATATGACCTGACGTTTATCAGTACACAGGTCGGTGAGCATTCGTGTTCCTATTATGAGCACTGCATGTACCGTAATGTGGACGGCGTGCTGGTGGCTTGTGTGGATTTTACCGCACCGGAAGTACAGCAGTTCCTTTCAAGCGATCTGCCGATCGTGACCATTGACTATATTGCCGATGGGACATATGCGGTGGTATCCGATAACGAAAAAGGCATCCGTGATGCGCTGGCATATGCCATGGAGCACGGACATAGAAAATTTGCTTACATATATGGAGAAGATGCGCAGGTTACCCGAGTTCGTCTCAGGACGTTCCGTGAAGAGCTTGCAGCGCATCAATGCGAAGTCAATGAGCGATTCCTGAAAGCGGCACGCTACCTTGACGGTGAGCTTGCTTACAGCAAGACCCTCGAGCTGCTGAATGAGGAAGACCGCCCGACCTGCATTCTGTATCCCGATGATATCTGCGCAATGGCAGGCATCTCGGCGATCCGTGAAAGCGGACTGACAGTCGGCAGGGATGTATCCGTGATCGGATACGACGGCACACCGCTCCTGCAGATGCTCCGTCCCTACCTGACAACAATTCATCAGGATACGGGTCTGATGGGCAGCCAGGCTGCAGAACTGCTTCTGAAGCTGCTTCGCAAAGAAACAATTCCGCCGGAATTGTGTACCCGATACTGTCTGGGAACACTTCTGACCGGGGAAACGGTGGGAACACCGGTTTAATTCGTGATATTATATTTCACACGGAAATATAATAGATATATTTTAAGGAGGAAATTACCAATGAGCAAATTGCAGAGAACACTTGCCCTGCTCGCAACACTGGCTATGGCTTCTACAGCATTCGTAGCTTGCGGCGGTGGCGACACAGAGTCCAAGGAAGAGTCCAAGGCTGACAACAGCGTAGCTGACGAGTCCAAGGTTGATGAAGAGTCCAAGGCTGACGACAGCGAGGAAGAGAAGCCCGCTGCTAAGCTGGCTGACGATGGTGACTGCCTGACAATCGTTTGCTGGACTGACACAGACCTGAACAACATGTTCGATCTGTACACAACACTGAACACAGACGCAGTTGTTGACGAGACAATCAGATACCAGAACTGCGGCGAGAACGGCGGCGGCGCTTCCACAGAGTACGCTCAGTACCTGAACGCAGGCGATGACGTTGACCTGTTCGTAGCTGAGGCTGGCTGGATCCTGAACTACATCGAGGGTGATGAGTTCGCAGCTCCTCTGTCCGATCTGGGCATCGAGGATTCCGAGTATTCTGACGCTTATGATTACACTGTAAAGATCGCTACTGATTCCACAGGTACTCTGAAGGGCGCATCCTGGCAGGCAGCTGCAGGCGGTTTCGCTTACAACACTGACCTGGCTAAGGAGCACCTCGGCATTGAGACTCCTGAGGCAATGCAGGAAGCAATCGGCGACTGGGATGGCTTCAAGGCTACAGCTCAGAAGCTGAAGGAAGCTACTGGCGGTTCTGTAAAGATGACAGCTACTCTCGGTGGTCTGTGGCAGTGCTTCTCCACAGCTACAGGTGCTGCTTGGGTTGATGGTACAACTCTGAACAACACAGCTGTTACTGAGTTCACAGGTCTGGCTAAGGAAATGGTAGACGCTGGTTATGTTAACCCTGCAGTAGAGCAGTGGACTCCCGACTGGACTAACGTAGGTCTGAACGGTGAGACTCTGGGTTACTTCTACTCCACATGGTGCCTCGGCGTAGGCGCACAGCTGGAGCAGAACGGCGGTACTGCTGGTAACTGGAACATCGTTGTAGGTCCGCAGGAATACTTCTGGGGCGGTTCTTGGCTCTGCGTATCCCCGAACTGCGATAACGCAACAATGGCTGCTGACTTCGTAAGAACATTCACAGCTAATGCTGAGACAATGGAGCAGTACGCTCTGGCTTCTGGCGACTTCGTAAACAACAAGACTGCTATGAACAACATCGTATCCGCTGGCACAAACAGCAACGCTCTGCTGGGTGGTCAGGATCAGTTCGCAGTTCTGGCTGACGTAGCTGCTGGTATCAACATGGACGCTTCCATCTCCAAGTATGACCAGGGTCTGAAGGATACATATCTGCCGATCCTGAAGGAGAACATCGACAAGTCTGTTGATGAGATCGTTGCTGCTTACGCTGATCAGGCTATCGCTAACAACCCCGACCTCTCCAAGTAATTTAGGATTTCAAGTCTTAATTTAACTACGAGAATATGTGGCCTGTGGGGGCATATTGCCCCCATAGGCACATGTTGTAATTTCATGTCGAGAGGGTGAAAGGTAATGGCGTCAGCTGCACAGCGTCGTATTAAATCCATTAGTTATGCCAAGTATGGATATATGTTCATTGCACCTTTTTTCCTTGTGTATTGCTTTTTCCAGATTTGGCCTCTGATCTACACATTCATTTTGTCTTTCCAGGGTAACCAGTCCATGAACGGACAGTGGGTAGGCCTGGATAACTACACAACAATTCTGTTTGGACAAGGTATGGCTGATGGTGCTGCAGCTCTGAGTGCAGAGTTTTTGAAAGCCCTTGGCAACACCTTCATTCTTTGGTTCGGTAACTTCATCCCGCAGATCCTGCTTTCGCTGCTGCTGGCTGTTTGGTTTACTGATGCCAAGATCAAACTGCCCGGTAAGGGCTTCTTCAAGGTAGTAATGTACATGCCGAATATCATCACTGCTGCATCTGTTGCGGCTCTGTATGTAAACCTGTTCGGTGACTCCAAGTACTACTTTATCAATGCAACCCTGATGAATATGGGTATGGCTGAGCCGATCCAGTTCGTAACTGACCCGGTTATTTCCAAGATCATGGTAATGTTCATTCAGACATGGCTGTGGTTTGGTAATACCATGATCATGCTCATGTCCGGTATCATGGGTATCAACCCGTCCCTGTTTGAGGCTGCCAATATCGACGGCGCAAACTCCAGACAGGTATTCTTCAAGGTTACTCTGCCGCTGCTCCAGCCGATTATGGTTTACACACTCGTAACTTCTATGATCGGTGGTCTCCAGATGTTCGATATTCCTTTCCTGTATCACACAGGTGCGAACTTCGACAAGGATCTGCAGACTGTTGCGGTATTCATCTACTATAACTTCAATAAGGGTACAGTAGAACAGGCAAGCTATGGTTATGCCGGTGCTGCCTCTATCATTATCTTTGTAATTACTGCAATGCTTGGTTCTATCACATTCTATATGAACCGTGATAAGGACGAGATCGCTAAGAAAAAGCAGCGCAAGAGAGCTGCAAAGCAGTATAAGGCAAAGATGAAGCAAGGAGGTCTGACACTATGAGCATGAAAAAACAGTATGGACAGCCCAAGGACAATTATCATGCAAAGATTGTTGCAAAGTCCACAGGTATCTTTATCGTTTGCGTAATTCTCACGTTGATCTGCTTGATTCCGATTTACATTCTGATCGTTAACTCTACACACGGTCATATGGATCTGGCAAAGAACCCGTCCAACTTCTGGTTTGGTTCCAGCATTGCGGATAACTTTGATACCCTGCTCGGTAAGGTAAAGACCGGTGCTGCTCGTCAGTATTCTGGTTCTTTCGATGTAGTTCAGGGTTACGTCAACAGCTTGTTCATCGCTGGTTCTACCACGATTCTGACTGTATTCTTCTCTGCAATGACTGCATATGGTCTCACGGTTTATGATTTCAAATTCAGAAGCCCTGCCTATACATTCATCATTGCAGTAATGATGATCCCGGTACAGGTTTCTTCCGCAGGTTTCGTAAGATTCATGTACTCTCTGGGTCTGATCAACAACTTTGTCCCGCTGATCGTTCCGGCTATCGCTGCTCCTGCAGTTATCTTCTTTATGGTTTCCTATATGAAGTCCTCCTTCCCGTTGGACATCGTAGAGGCTTCCCGTATTGACGGCTGCGGCGAGTTCCGTACATTCCTGACGATCGCAATCCCGATGATGAAGCCGGCGATTGCTGTACAGGCAATCTTCGCATTCGTTGCAAACTGGAATAACTTCTATACACAGAACATGATTCTGAAGAGTGACAAGCTTGTAACAATGCCGATCATGGTATCCAAGGTACTGGGCTTTGATAAGAACATCGACTACGGTGTAAACTATCTGTGTATCACACTGTCCATCCTGCCGATCGTTGTGATCTACTTCATTCTGTCCAAGTTCATCATCGCTGGTGTTGCACTCGGTGGTGTAAAGGAATAATTCAATACTTGGTATTGGATGTACTTATGCAAAACAATTCTGCCCGCTGGTTACAGCGGGCAGTTTTTGTACTCTCCAAAAAAGGACTCCCGATCGGGAGTCCTTATTTACATTAGATGAGTTCCATTTGATTTGCTTCTTCGAGGTTCTTGGCAAGCTTTCCGGCAGCCGGAATCGTCTTGACACGGTAACTCTGTACCTGTTCAAGGAATTCGCCCTCGGGGATCTCGACGGATACTACGGTCTGCTTTGCCTTGAGCGTCATGACCTGCACGCCCTGCGTGCTTCTGGTGGTCTTTTCCGCAATCTCGCAGGTATTTGCCAGAATTGCTCGGTTTCCGCTCGAACGGAGGAGCAGATCTGTATCCTCACTGAGGTGGAAAAGCCGCACAAGCGGGGATTTATCAGAGAACGCAGCCGTCAGTTTCTTGCGATTGGTCTTGGTTGCGTAGGCAGAGAGCGGCACCTTGGCAGCCTTGCCGTTTTCGAAGAAGAACAGCAGCATACCGCTGTAATCCGTCGTGCAGACCATGCCGCAGACATGTTCATTCTCATCGAATCCAAGTTTTGCGGGGATATAATCACCCAGCAGACTCGCCTTGCTGTCTTCAAACTGACTTGCACGGGTCTTGTAAACCTGTGCCTTGTCCGTAAAGAACAGCAGCTCTGTCTTGTTGGTTGCCTGCATCTGCTGGGAAATGCAGTCGCCTTCCTTCACCTTCTGCTCACCGCTCATGCGCAGCGACTGCGGAGTGATCTTCTTGAAGTAGCCTTCCTTCGAGAGGAACAGATGCACAGGATAATCCGGTGTATCATCCTCGACAGGAGCATTGTCCTCTTCGGTTGCGTGGTAGAACATCGTCTTCCGGGGCTGGCCGTACTTTTTGATGGTATCCTTCAGTTCTGCAATGATGATCTTGCGAACACGCTCGGGCTTGTTCAGGATATCTTCCATATCCTCGATCTCCGCCTTAAGATTGTCCACGTCCTCGATACGGGAGAGGATGTACTGGCGGTTGAGATGACGCAACTTGATCTCGGCAACATATTCTGCCTGAATTTCATCAATGTCAAAGCCTTCCATCAAATTCGGCACGACCTTGGTTTCTTCCTCGGTATGGCGGATAATGGCGATTGCTTTATCGATGTCCAGCAGGATCTTCTTGAGACCCAGCAGCAGATGCAGCTTGTCTTTTTTCTTATTCAGATCGAAGTACACTCTGCGGCGGACGCATTCCTGACGGAACGCAGCCCATTCGGTGAGGATCTCACGCACGCCCATTACTCTGGGCATGTTGCCGATGAGGATATTGAAATTGCAGCCGAAGCTGTCCTGCAGCGGCGTCATGCGGAAGAGCTTCTGCATGAGCTTCTCAGGATCCGTGCCTCGCTTGACGTCGATCGCCAGACGGAAGCCGTTCACGTCGATTTCATCACGGGCATAGGATACTTCACGCAGTTTGCCCTGCTTTGACAGTTCCGTGATCTTATCCTTGATCGCTTCGAGAGTCGTTGTGTAGGGGATCTCAGTGACCTCGATACAGCCGGCAGCCTTATCGTAATTCCACTTCGCACGGAGCTTCACGCTGCCTCTGCCGGTTTCGTAGATCTTGCGCAGCTCGTCCTCGTCATAGAGGAGGAAGCCGCCACCGGGGAAGTCCGGACCCTTGAGCGTGGAAAGGATGTCATGGTTCGGGTTTTTCATCAATGCAATGCAGGTCTCACAGACCTCCTGCAGATTGAACGGGCAGATGTTGCTTGCCATCGAAACGGCAATGCCCATATTCGCATTGACCAGAACCGAGGGGAATGCTGCCGGAAGCAGACTTGGCTCGGGCATGGTATTATCATAGTTCGGGACGAAATCGACCGTTTCCTTGTCGATATCCCGGAACAGCTCCGCACAGATGGGTGCAAGCTTGACCTCGGTGTAACGGGCAGCAGCATATGCCATATCACGGGAATACTGCTTACCGAAGTTTCCCTTTGAGTCCACATAGGGATGCAGCAGGCTCTCATTCGCACGGGTCAGACGAACCATTGTCTCATAGATCGCCGCATCACCATGGGGATTGAGGCGCATTGTCTGACCGACAACATTGGCGGACTTGGTACGGGCACCGGTGAGCAGCCCCATCTTGTACATCGTATATAACAGCTTGCGGTGGGAAGGCTTGAAACCGTCGATTTCGGGCAGTGCACGGGAGATGATAACGCTCATTGCATAGGGCAGATAGTTCTTCTCCAGCGTGTCCGTGATGGCTTCCTCCTGTGTGATACCGGCATTTTCAAACCAGGCATCCATCGCAGGCTTTTTCGGCTTCGGGGGTTCTTTTCTTCTTGCCATTGGGGTTCCTTTCTGATTTTTGGTTCTTCATACTTTATAATCTTACCATATCCGGCGGTTTTTGTCAATCGCTTTTCGCAAAAAAGGGAGCCTCTGCAGCCGCAGAAGCTCCGTTCATTTACTTCTTTGTCACAAGCTTAGTGATAAACTTGATCAGCTGGATGGTCGGCAGTACCATGATGGACAGACCGTAAACCATGAAGATGTGTCTTGCATCCAGATCAGCCACGCTGAAGATGCCATGCAGGAAGGGCAGCCAGAGTACTGCGGAGAGCAGCAGGAAGCCGATGAGGAATGCGCCCTGAATGGAATCGTTGTTGAACATACGCTTGGTGAAGAGGATGGGAGAATCGGACTTGCAGTTGTAGCTGTGCACCAGACGGGAGAGGCAGAGTACTGCAAATGCCATGGTGCTGGCAACTTCTTCGCTGATGGTAAGACCGATATGATATGCGATCAGGGTATACGCCGCAATGACGATACCGCCAACGAGGATCTGTGCGAGAACGGATTTGGTCAGGATGGATTCATTCTTCGGACGGGGTTTGCGCTTCATCACCTCAGAAGTATGCGGTTCCATGCCCAGTGCGATTGCCGGCAGCGAGTCGGTCAGGAGGTTGATGAACAGCAGGTGCACTGCCTTGAACGGCACAGGAAGCGCCAGAATGGAGCAGTAGAGCACCGCCAGAATGCCGGCTGTGTTGCCGGAGAGCAGGAACAGAATGGAGCGTTTGATGTTGTCATAGAGGTTTCTGCCGTTTTCGATTGCCTTGACGATGGTAGCGAAGTTGTCATCGGTCAGAACCATGGATGCGCTGTCCTTTGCGACTTCGCTGCCGGTGATGCCCATTGCAACGCCGACGTCAGCCTGCTTGAGCGCAGGTGCATCGTTTACGCCGTCGCCGGTCATGGAAACGATATTGCCCCTTGCCTGCCATGCATTGACAATACGGATCTTGTGCTCGGGGGACACTCTTGCGTAGACGGATACCTTTTCCACGAACTCCTGCAGCTCTTCGTCGGAGAGATTCTCGATCGCTGCACCCTCGACAGCGATGTGTTCATCATCAAGAATGCCGATCTGCTTTGCAATTGCAGAAGCAGTAATCAGGTGGTCACCGGTAATCATGATCGGACGGATACCGGCGGACTTGCACTTTGCAACCGCATCCGCAGATTCTACACGGGGCGGATCCTGCATAGCGAAGAGACCGAGCAGGATATAGCCGTTTTCATCCGCATGGGAAACATCCGGAGAAGGTACGTCACGCTCACAGAGTGCCAGAACACGCAGACCCTGTTCGGAGAGCTGAAGGTTTGTGCTGCGCAGCAGTTCTGCATCCTCGGGGGTGAATGCACGCTTGCCCTCGGCGGTCTTCATCTCCAGAATACGGGGAATCAGGACGTCAACCGCACCCTTGGTGAGCATCTTGTAGTTCGGACCGATCTTGTGGATGGTGGACATGAGCTTGCGGTCGGAGTCGAACGGAAGCTCGCCGAGACGTTCAAATTTGCCTCTGTATTCCAGAGAGCCGATCCGGTGCTTTTCTGCGTAGTTGACCAGTGCGACCTCTGTCGGGTCACCGATCTCTTCGCCATCCTTGACCATGGCGTCATTGCACAGCAGACCATCAATCACGAGCTGTTTCTGACGTTCAGTCAGGGTATCGTTTTCGTCGATCAGGGTATTGTCAAAGAAGATCTTGCGGATGGTCATCTTGTTCTGTGTCAGAGTACCGGTCTTATCGGAACAGATGATGGACACGCTGCCCAGACCTTCGACTGCCTGCAGCTTGCGGATAATGGCGTTTTCCTTGGCAAGTTTCTGTGTACCCATCGCCAGTACGATGGTCACGATGGAGCTGAGTGCTTCGGGGATCGCCGCAACGGCAAGTGCCACTGCAAAGACGAATGCGTCAACAGGAGGATTGCCACGCATCATACTCAGTGCGAACACGATCGCACAGACGATCAGAATGATTACGGAAAGGCTCTTGCCGAACTTATCCAGGCTGACCTGGAGGGGCGTTTTCTTTTCGCCCGTGGATTTGAGCAGCGTAGCGATTTTACCGATCTCGGTGTTCATGCCGATGCCTGTCACAAGAATTCTTGCTCTGCCGTAGGTCACGAAGCTGCCGGAGTACACCATATTCTTTCTGTCACCGAGCGGCACCTCGCCCTCGAGGACAGTGTCCTCCTTTTCGACGGGTTCGCTCTCGCCCGTCAGTGCGGATTCAGCAACCTTGAGGCTTGCGGATTCGAGAATTCTGCCGTCTGCGCAGATGAAATCGCCAGCGTCCAGCACAAGCACATCACCCACTGTGACATCCTTGCCGGGGATGAGGACAACTTCGCCGCCACGCAGAACCTTTGCATTCGGAGCGGACATTGCCTTGAGACCGTCGAGGGACTGCTGCGCTTTGCAGTGCTGCACAGTGCCAAGGATCGCATTGATCGTGATAACCACCAGAATGATGATTGCGGATTCCCAGTCACCCAGCACGCCCGAGATCACAGCAGCAACGATCAGGATAATGACCAGAAAATCCTTGTACTGCTCTAAGAACACCTGAAATACGCTTTTTTTGGCGGTATCCTCCAGTTCGTTCTTACCGTATTTTTCCTGCTGCTTGGCAGCGGTTTCCGCTGTCAGACCGCCTGCATCGCAGCCAAGGTCAGCAAACAGCTCGTCCTTTGACTGACTGTAGATGGGTTTGTTCGTGTCCATGAAATAACCTCCTGATTTTGTTTGGGAAAGCTGCGCACAAAAAAACAAGACTTTTACTGCGATTACACAATAAAAGTCTTGCCATTTAAAACACAATGCGGACGTTTGACGTCGGGTATGTCGCAAGGTGTTACGTTCTTCAAAACGCAAGCTACTCCCTTTTAATGGAATTGTACCACACTTGCGTGGCTTTGTCAAGGGGTGCAGTCAAAAACCGTCAAATTCACCTATTCTACGCTCTTGAGGGATTCTACCATGTTGATTTTGCGCAGTTTCGGGGACATCGCAAGGCAGACCAGCAGGGAGAATACCATCGTCAGGATGGCGGCATAGACAAAGCTTGACGGTGCGATCTCACGCCCGAACATTGCCATATCGACCTCCGCTGTGCGCACCACAAAGGCATGCAGGAAGATGCCAAGCACCAGTCCCACGCCCGTACCGATCGCAGAGAGAATGAGCGTTTCCCGGAACACATACGCTCCGACCTCGCCTTCATAAAAGCCCAGCACCTTGATGGTTGCAAGCTCCCGTTCCCGTTCGGTGATGTTGATGTTCATGAGATTGTAGAGCACCACAAAGGCAAGCAGTCCAGCGCAGATGATGAGCACCACGATGATATAATCAATGCTCGTCACCATGTTGCGGAAGGATTCCCGCATGTCCCCGACCATTGTTACCATTGCAACATCCTCATGTCTGAGCAGGCTTTCTGCAAACCTGAAATGTTCCGTGCTGTCGGTAGAATCCAGATTTGCCAATAGCACGGTGAAATCCGGTACTTCGGTGTACAATTCGGTATACAGGCCAGGGTGCATATAGAGGTAGGCGTTCACATAGTTTTCCGTGATGCCGCCGAGCGTGACGCTGACACGGCTGTCGTCATCCCGCTGCAGTTCGAAGCTGTCCCCGACCGAAAGCCGCATGGTCTCGGCTGCCTTTTCGGTCAGGATGACGGAATCCTCAGCAAGCGTCAATCTATCGCCCGTCTTCCGGCTGCGCAGTGTGAGGAGTTTCGGGAATGCCTCCATATCCTCCGGAACGAAGAGATACAGTTCCTGTACCTTGTCATTCGCCGCAATATCACAGGTTTCCTGATGTACGGGGAGAATGATATCCGGTGTGACGCTGTTTGAATGGATTTCCTGCAGCGTCGGGCTGTCCGCTGCCGCTGCATCCTTGAGCATCACGACAGCGTGGTAGTGATTGAGCTCTTCGTACTGTTTGTCCATGATCTCATTGATGGAGTCACTCAGCCCGAAACCCGTGAGCAGCAGTGCCGTGCATCCGGCAATCCCCACGACGGTCATGAAAAACCGCTTCTTATAGCGCATCAGATTGCGCACGGTGACCTTGTGTGTGAATTTCATCCGCTTCCAGAGGAAGGGGAGATACTCGAGCAGGACACGTCTGCCTGCCTTCGGCGCTTTCGGGAGCATGAGGCTTGCGGCACATTCCCGCAGCGAATGCCGGCATGCACTGTACGTTGCCAGCATTGTGCAGCAAAGTGCGCCCAGGAAGGCAATGAGCGCATAATTTACCCGGAACGGCGTACGCAGCGGCGGCAGATTGTACATGATCCCGTAAGCATTCCAGAGGATTGCCGGGAAAAACTGCATGCCGAAGCTCAGCCCGACCGCACTGCCCAGCAGTGTGGCAAGCCCTGCATAGAGCAGATATTTTGCCGCAATAGCGGCGTTGCCATAGCCGAGCGCCTTGAGTGTGCCGATCTGGACACGCTGTTCCTCGACCATGCGGGTCATGGTGGTCAGTGCCACCAGAATTGCCACAAGGAAGAAGAACGCCGGGAAGACCACTGCAATGGCGGCAATCTTCTGGCTGTTGCCGTCGAAGCTGACGTAGGAGAGATTGCTCTCGAGTGTCTGTACATACCAGTCGCCCGTGGGGATCGCATCGAGCTGTTCCTGTGCGTCGAGGAGCGTTTGCTCGGCGTTTGCAAGCTCTGTCTCCGCTTTGGTACGGTTTTCCTCGTATTCTGCAAGCCCGGCAGCAAGGTCGGCTCTGGCATCCGCCAGGCTTTGTTCGATCAGATCCTCCGGATAGCCTGCCTGCCGCATCTGTGCTGCCTGCGCATCCAGCTGTGCAGCCCCCTCATCAAGAGATTGCTTTGCGTCGGCAAGCTGCTGTTCGGTATCGGCTTTCTGCTGATGGTAGGTATCCCATCCGTCCGCCAGCTCCTGTTTCGGAGCGTCCGTCAGCTCGCTGTAGCGTGCTGCGCAGCGTTCCTCTGCAATCGCCTCGACCTGTTCCTGCGCTTTCTCCACCAGTGCTGTGTAGTCATCGGAAAAAGCATTCAGCGCTGCAGCACCGTCCACCGAAGCGTAAATTCCGGTGTAGCAGTCCATGGTAAAAGCGGATTCCGGCAGGTACAGGATCATATTGAGCGTGCCGTTGCCCACCGTGGTGCGGTCACGCTCGATGGAGAAATAGTACGCACTGTCCACGATTCCCGTGACCGTGAGCGTGCGGTGTGCAAGAATGCCCTCGGTTTCGGACTCGGCATTGACTGTGACCGTGCTGCCGACAGGCGGAATGGCGGTCACATTTTTGAGTTTGACCACAACGCATTCGTCGCTGTGCTGCGGCATGCTGCCCTCAAGGAGCGTCACCTGATTCAGCCACGGTTTGCCCTCCTCCGGCAGACTCAGGAGTCTTGCGGCGAGGGTCTGGTTCTCGGCATAATCCATCAGCACATCCGTGCGGTAGACAGGCATCACGTCTGCAATCCCTTCGTTCTGTGCGATCGCATCGGCGTCTGCGTCGGTGAGTCCCAGCGTGGACAGGATCTCCAGATCGGAGAGCTGGCTGCGGTCATAGTAAGCGTCCACGGAATCGACCATATCGGGCGAGGTTGCAACCAGTCCTGCAAAGAACCCCGTCCCCAGTGCGACAATGGCAAAAATGGCGAAAAATCTGCCGAAACTGCCGCCGATCTCACGGAAGATATTCTTCCGGTAGCTGTGTGTTCGTCCCATGGCGCTTACCACTCAATCTCGGAGATCGGCACGGGATCCGGATTCACCGTGTTGGAGATCGCCTTGCCGTTTTTGATGCGGATGATTCTGTCCGCCATACCTGCGAGTGCCTGATTGTGGGTAATGACCAGTACGGTGCGTCCGGTGTTGCGGCAGGTATCCTGCAGCAGCTGCAGCACCGCCTTGCCCGTATTGTAATCCAGTGCACCCGTCGGTTCGTCACAGAGCAGGATCTTCGGGTTCTTGGCAAGTGCACGGGCGATTGCGACACGCTGCTGTTCGCCGCCCGAGAGCTGGGCGGGGAAGTTCTGCATGCGATCCTGCAAGCCCACCTGCCGCAGCGTTTCCGCCGCATCCAAGGGATCCTTGCAGATTTCGGACGCCAGCTCCACATTTTCCAGTGCCGTCAGATTCTGCACCAGATTGTAGAACTGGAACACAAAGCCCACGTCATGGCGGCGGTATTCGGTCAGTCTGCGTCTGCGGAATGCGCTGATTTCCTCGCCGTCGAGGAAGATCTTCCCCGCATCGCAGGTATCCATGCCGCCGATCATATTCAGCACCGTTGTTTTGCCGGCACCGCTCGGACCGACGATGAGGACAAATTCGCCCTGTTCAGCGAAGAAACTGATATGGTCAGCTGCCGCAATGGTCTGCTGTCCCATCTGGTAGAACTTGCAGACCTCCTGAAATTCAATAAAATGACTCATGCTGTGCCTCTTTCTGTTATGTAATGTGCTCCCCCTGAATATAGTAATCCAGAAGCAGATCGACCATCCGTCCGTAACTCATCCGTCCGTCCTCCACGCCGTTGATCTTCAGTGAGGTATCGAGGATGGTGGTAGCAACTTCGGTAACGGTATCTTCGGGGATGAGTTCCGGGAGCTGGTTTTCTTCCTTTTCCCAGTAATCGTCCGGTACAAATTCGTACAGATCGTTCCAGACAAGCGGCGAGATCTGCGCTGCAAGACTGCCGTCCGTGTCGATCTGGTCGATCACGTCCAGCATATATTCCATTGCCTGAATGTAGCCGCTGTAGCGGAAATCCACGCTGTCGCTCTCCATGCATGCGAGAAATGCGAGGAAGTTTGCCTCGTCCTCCAGAATATTGCCCTTCAGATGGGTGTATTCGTGGCAGACGGTATTCGGGAGGTTGATCGGGCAGATGTCCCGGTTGTAATTTGCCTCCATTGTGAAGGGGTAATAGATCCCCAGAATGTACTGGTGGGACATGACGAAGGAAAAATGGATGCCCTTTGCATCGGGATAGAACCCTGCAAACTGCGGATACTGCGCCCCAAGGCTTGACATGGCAGCCTTTGCCTCCGGAAGGAGATCGTCCGTCATGATGAAATCACCGTTTTCATCCCTTGCCACCTCCAGTGCGGCAGCATTGATCTCGGCGATCATGTGCTCTGCCACAGGGCGGATCTCATCAGCGGTGTAGGAATCCGGCGCATCCGGATAGTACCGGTCACCGAACGGTGTGCACTGATAGAGGATGAAGAAATGCAGCGTCAGCACGGTGAACAGCCACGTCAGGATCCAGCCGATGACCTGCTCGTAGATGCAGGCGATCGTCCTGCGGCGGCGCTTCGCAAAGATCATCAGGCACGGAAATGCCAGAAACCCCGGGACGCCGATGACGACGGCAAGACAGATGAGTACCTCCCCCACCGAACAGGGGAACGCACCCGAGATCCGTGACCAGAAGTCTGAGAAATATGGGAAAATATGCTCCACATACCAATCGCTGAAGGCGCTGCTGCAGCGTGCAAGGAGATTGAGCAGGAGCATCACGCCCCAGATCACACCCATGATGCAGGTCGATTTTTTCACTGTCATGTCATTCGTCCTTTTTGGTGTAGTCGGTAAAGCAGATGTTCAGATCCACGTCCCCCGCAATGCCGGGAACGCTGCCCTGCGCTGTGTACTGCCACATGTCATAATGATAATAAAAAGTTGCTTCATCGCCGTATTCTGCCAGCCAGAAATCATAATCCGTCAGCTCCGCAAGGTCGAGCTTGAACATGCTCGTGCGTTTGTTCTGGTAGACCATGGGCGTGAATCCGGCGTCTGCGATCGCATCACAGAATGCCACGGTACAATCTGTGAGCGTTTTCACGGATACATCGTCCGTCCGGGCAGCGTCCGTGGTGATCACTTCCCAGTCGTACACAACGGGGTAGGTGATGTCGTAATCTCCCAGCATGGCGATGGTCATTTCCGCCTCTTCCCGAGCTTCTTCGGGGGTGATTGCCTGCGAGAAAAAATACACGCCCGCGTCAATCCCTGCCGCAAGGGCGCCCTGTATGTTCTGCTCAAAATATTTGTCGACGACCAGCTCTCCGGAGCCGTAGCCCCGGTATCCCAGACGGATCATGGCGAATTCCACACCGGACGCTTTCACGGTCTCCCAGTCAATGTCATTCTGGTGTGCGGACACATCAATGCCGAACCGGGATGTAATGCCCTCCGCTTCGAGGTAATAGTTCCTGCCGTTGCGGCTGACGAGCTGTTCCATATCATAGCTGCAGGCGGGGACATCCGCCAGCACGGGCAGATAGATCTCGCCGTAGGCACCGTCGTTGAGGTAGATTTTCTTGCCGTTGAGATCGTAGTAGACCTCGGATTCGATGACCTGCACAGTCTCCTCCTTTCCGACGGAGGCAGGCACGGCACTGTGGTTCTGCACAAGGACATAGATGCCCAGTCCCACCAGCGCAAGCGACAGCACGGCATTGCAGATGCCCTGTATGAGGATGATGCGTTTGTTCTGCTGTTCCTTCTGTTCTTCTGCCAAGGGAATGCTCCTTTCCATATGGTTTCCTATCTTACAGCATACCACAAAATCCGACAAAAGTAAAGCGATTTCTGTGTCAGGTACATGAAAATTGTCATGGAAGATTCCGGAAATTCTCAAAAAAGAAAGCCCTCTTTTGCAAAGAGGACTTTCGGAATGATTTTTAGTAAGCCACAACGCTCAGCAGAACGCCCGCCGCAACAGCGGAACCGATAACACCGGCAACGTTCGGGCCCATTGCATGCATGAGCAGGAAGTTGGTCGGGTCAGTCTGTGCGCCAACCTTCTGGGAGATACGGGCTGCCATCGGTACAGCGGATACGCCTGCGGAACCGATCAGCGGGTTTACCTTGCCGCCTGTGAGGAAGTTCATCAGCTTTGCAATCAGCAGACCGCAGATGGTACCAAGTGCGAATGCGATAACGCCCAGCACCATAACCTTCAGGAACGCAGGGTTAATAATGCTGTCAGCGGTGGTGGTTGCACCAACGGAGATGCCGAGGAAGATGGTGACAATGTTCATCAGCGCATTCTGTGCGGTGTCTACCAGACGTGCACAAACGCCGCTTTCCTTCAGCAGGTTACCGAACATCAGCATACCAACCAGTGCGCCTGCGGAGGGAACAAGCAGTGCAACGACGAGTGTTACAACGATCGGGAAGATGATCTTCTCGGTCTTGGAAACCTGACGCAGCTGCGGCATCTTGATGGCACGTTCCTTCTTGGTGGTCAGCAGTTTCATCAGCGGCGGCTGGATAACCGGAACAAGTGCCATGTATGTATAGGCAGCCAATGCGATCGTACCGGTATTGAGGTCATAATCGCCGCCTGTCAGCACCTTACTGGAAACATAAATCGCTGTCGGACCATCCGCACCGCCGATAATGGCAATCGCCGCACATTCTGCAGCGGTCATGCCCAGCAGCGCAGCCGCAACAAAGGTGAAGAAGATACCGCCCTGTGCAGCCGCACCAAGCAGGAAGCTCTTGGGGTTTGCGATCAGGGGACCGAAGTCAGTCATCGTACCGATGCCCAGGAAGATCAGACAGGGATAGATCTGCAGCTTAACGCCGAGATATAGTTTATCCAATAGTCCGCCGTCGTGCAGGACGGTGAAGAGCCAGTCCGCATTCTGTTCCATTGCCCAGAATTCAGCATGGTACATCATATCCTCGGGAAGTACGGCGGGCAGATTCGTCAGGAACATACCGAACGAGATCGGGAGCAGCAGCAGCGGCTCAAATTCCCAGACAATTGCAAGATACATGAATACAAAGGAAATCAAAATCATAATGAGCTTTTCGGGAGTGTCGATCAGACCAGAAAGACCGCTGGTTTCCCAAAGCCCGAGCAGGATATCCTTTAGAATATTTAAAATTTCCATATTCCAAACTCCTTTTCTTTGTAATTAGAACGGCATAACGTTCTGACGTCTGCCATCCATTGCCCATGCGGTACGTCCGCCGAAGCCGGTGGATGCAGCGGGCTTGACCGAGCGAACCTTGTAGGTCTTGCCGTCCGCAGCGCTCATGGCAGCGATGACTGCCGAGATGACTGCGATAACCTCGTCGTCATCGGATGCAGCAGAAGCTGCCGGTGCAGCGGGCTTGGGTGCCGGTGCAGCAGCCTTAGGTGCCGGTGCAGCCTTGGGCGCTTCCTTGGCAACCTTTGCGGCCTGTTTTGCTGCCTGCTTCTTATTGATCGTATCGAAGATCTTACCGAAGAGGAAGATGACGAATACCAGAAGCACCAGACAAGCGAACACAATACCGATACCTGCGAGGGTAACACCCCAGATCTGCGAAGCATCAAGGAGATCACCGCCGGGGATGGAACCGCCTGCAAGACGACCGAGTCCGTTCGTGATTGACATAAAATTCATATACTCACACTCCGTTCATGAAAAATTCAGCATACATTTCTATTATACAATAGTTCGTCATCTTTTGCAAGCCTTTTTTTCAAAATTTTTCTCAGTTTTTGTATCGGACGCAGGAATAGCAGAAGATTTTCGGAATAATGGAAAAAAAGAGCCATCCTGCAGCGAGGATGGCTTTGGTCATTTGTATCATTCCCGGCAGCGCAAGCCCTGCCAGGAGTCGAGTGTTTTCTGCAGCTTGTCAATGCCGCCGAGCGTGCGGATCTTGTCCATACTCCACGAGGGTGCAAGAAGCTTTGCCTTTTCGCCGTCGCCGGTCACCCGTTCGATCACCGTTTTCGGCGGCAGGTATTCCAGCTGTCGGACGACCGTTTCGATGTAGGCTTCCTGCGTCATGGGCAGGATCTCCCCGCGTTCAAAACGCTCTGCATATCTTGTGCCAGCGATGACGTGCAGAAGCTGGATCTTCATTGCCTGCGGATGTAAACTTCCCAGTACCGCAGCGGTTTCAAGCATCTCATCCATGCTTTCTCCGGACAGCCCGTTGATGATGTGCAGGCAGGTGCGGATTCCGAGACTCTGTAATTTCCGATAGCTTTCCAGAAATTCTGCAAACGCATAGCCACGACCGAAATCTTCTGCCGTCCGATCATGCACTGTCTGCACGCCAAGCTCGACCGTCAGATAGGTACGGCGGTTGAGGTCAGCAAGATATGCGAGTACCGCATCCGGCAGGCAGTCGGGGCGTGTCCCGATGGAGAGACCGCAGATGTCGGGATGCTCAATCGCCGCTTCAAACAGCTCCTGCAGGCGGGAAACCGGTGCATAGGTGTTGGTATGCACCTGAAAATAAGCGATCGCCCGTGCATTCGGATCACGGCGGTGAATGCGCTCCATCTCCAGCCGGAGCTGATCGGGGAGGGGCAGGGGCTTTGTGAAAGCACCACTGCCGCCGTCACAGAAGGCGCAGCCGCCCCATCCTTTGGTGCCGTCGAGATTCGGGCAGGTAAAGCCGCCATCCAGTACGGCTTTGTAGACCCTGTGCCCGAATTTCTGCTTGTTGTGGTAATACAGCGTGTGGTAACGTTTGTTATCGAGGGAATAGGGGAAGGGGTTCATTCTGCCGTCACCCCGTTCACTCTGAGGATCCATGCGGAGAGGTTGAGATTCTGGTAGGGATCACGTTCGCAGGCATACAGATGTCTTTGGATGATCCCGTCAACGGTCGGAACTTCCGATTCTTCGAGGTTGTACGAGGCAAGCTCCCCATGCTGATAGGTGGAGAGCACCGCAGCGGCATCTGCGGACATTTCGGAGCTGATCATGTCCGTATCGAGTTCACGCAGCTCTCCGGCAAGGTACATTTCCACATTGTACCGTGTCATCCATGCATCCGGACGGGAGAAGCAGAGCAGCCCGAACATGACCGTAAACAGGATGAAGCCGATCTTGCAGACGGGCAGGCTGATACGGAACTGGCGGATGATGATGAGCACAAAGCCGATGATGAGCAGCACCATGAACCAGGTGGTGTATACACGCAGCTGCGTCATGCCATAGGTGGAAATGTAGAGGAACATTTTCGCCATGGCGGTGCCGGCAAGAATGAGGGAGCACACGGAGAGAAAGAGGGTGTAGAGCTTCAGCACGAGGGGCTTGACTGCGCCGCAGAGCTTGGCACCGAAGCTCATCACGCCGATGACGGCAAAATTGATGCAGCAGACAGCGCACAGTTCAAAGAAGCCCTTGCGTGCGTACTGGGCGTAGGTAAATCCATCCGCCAGTTCTCCGGTGAAGCCGCCGAGGAAGTACTGGAACTGGGACACAAAAAACAGCACATAGAGAATGCAGAGAGGCGTCACCGCAGCATAGAGCATCGGATTCGGGAAGATCCGCATGCCGAGGATGCGGCGTTCACAGTCGGCAGTGCTGAGGGATTCGCAGTGGCTGCCCATGGCGTTGTGAAAGAGCATCCCGAAGAACCAGCAGCCCACCGGGAATGCGGTCAGAAGATGGGGAATCAGCATCAGCATTTCGTCGGACGGCTCAAAAATCAGGCGTTCCAGCAGGTCTGCCATGCCGTCGTCCGCACTGCACAGCAGCATTGCCACAATACCGGTGAGCGGCACAGTGAGCACCAGACCGCCGAGCACATAGAGCACATTCTTCCAGGAGGATTTTCTCTTGACCGTGGAGACTGCCGCCGCCGGACATTTTCCAAAGCCTGCGAACGGATGGCTGAAAATCGCCTTTTCCAGGGTGTAGGGGAGGAATCGGAAGTGGTCGCCCGTTTGGCAGACATTGTAGACGAACAAGCAGCAGGTCAGCAGGAGAAACACCGTGTTCAGGAATTTGAGGAAGGGGTTTGCAGTGATCGTGTATACCGCCGCAAACAGAAACAGCACAGCGGCGAGGGCTTTGTGTCCCTTTGTGAAGGACTTGCCGCTCTTTTTCAGATACACGATGCAGAGCGTGAACAGCAGCCAGAAGAGGAGGGTCGTGAGGACGCCCGTCACATGGTAGCAGCACAGGCGGATGAAGAGAAAACCTGCCAGCAGGGAGCTGCATGCGAGGATCTGTTCTTTTTTTGCAAAGTTCTCGACGGGCTTTGCCGGAATGGGCTGTGCCGGCGGTTCGGGTAAGCCATAGAGGGTGTTGTAGCTTTCAGACATGGTGGTGTCTCCTTTCCATTAGCCAAGATAACCGTGATTTCGGGATGCAAGCAGGTAACGAATGGTGAGAAATTCAGTATCCAGGAGCAGGTAGTAAGTCCGCTGTTCGAACGAAATACTGGACATTGCGCCGGGATTCACTTCATAAGTAACATAAGCACAGCGTTCGGATTGAAAGTCTGAAACAACAGTCCGGACAGAATCCTGCAGCAGATGCAGTCCGGTTGCCATAAGGTACAATACCGTGCAGAAAATCAGAATCCCTTGTTTCAGTCTCTTTTTTTGATAATAGCGGAAAATCAGATGCGCTGCCGGAAGCAGCGGCAGAATCCATACAAGCGGTGCACATATGCCGCTGATTTCCAAGGGCTTCCCGTAGGCAATGAACACCGATCCTGCTGCCAGAAGTGTGATGCCGCTAAAGCGGAGCCATTCAAAGGCCGGGGATGGACGCTTGGATTCCGGAGAACGGCCTTCGGGTGTACTGCAGCTTTCAGACATGGGAGTGTCTCCTTTCAGGATCAGCCGCCGATGCCGGTATCCACGACCTGCACATCGGTGACGATGTTATTCTCATTACATTTGACATAATAAAGGTAATAGAAATTTCCGGCGCTGCTGATCACGTCGTGAAAATAGCATTCCTGAGCGATGAACACATAGCCCTGCGCTTCCAGCGCCGTATCCCTGCATACCTGTGCGTCATAGCGGATATAGCGTTCCTGCACCTGTGCAAGGGATCTGTCCATCATCCAGTCGGGATCGTAGTCGAAGCGGTAGGTGATCGCCATCTGTGCACACCAGAAAGCGGTGCCGGCTGTCACGGCAAGTGCCGTAAGTACGGATGTGATGCGGCGGCTCGTTTTCGGCATACCGGTGATACCGTGTATAAGCAGCATCACGCCGTAGATCAGGAGGCTGCCGATCGCATAGCAGAGTACATCCCACCAGCTTGCGCTGGTACCGATGAGGATGGACGGCAGACTGCCCCGTGGAAAGCCGAGCAGATCGCTCAGTCGGATGAGCTGGAGCAGCTCTGCGAGACATCCCACACCGAACAGACACAGCGGCAGGGTACGGGGGAGTGCTTTGGTGAAGATACGGATCAGGCAGTACAGCAGCGGGATCACCAGCACATCCCCGATGTAGGCACGGACGATCCCCAGACCGTAAATGCCGATCACGATCTCCGTGAACAGCAGAAGCAGAAATGCTGCCGCATAGCCGATTGCAGACTTGATTTGTTGTTTCATTCTTTATCCCTCCATTGCGGCGAACCGCCGCCGGTGAGCTGTTTCCTTTTGTGCTTCGCACAAGCGGAAACGGTATTTTTGTTACGATTAGTCTTTGTTTTATATTTGAGAATATCTCCGGACTGACAGCGGCGAACCGCCGCCGGTGCGCTGTTTATCTTTGTCATTCTTCATTACGCCATTCGAGAATATCCCCCGGCTGGCAGTCGAGGATTTCGCAGAGTTTTTCGAGTGTGGAAAAGCGGATGGCTTTGGCTTTTCCGGTTTTGAGAATGGACAGGTTTGCGGGGGTGATGTCCACTTTTTTTGCAAGTTCTCCGGAGGAGATCTTCCGTTTTGCCATCATCACATCGAGATTTACAATAATCGGCATCTGAAAAACCTCCTTAAATCGTGTAGTCATTTTCTTCCTTGAGTTCCACAGCCTTATCGAAGACATTCTTCAGCACATGCAGAATGAGTCCGAAGAAAGCGGCTGCCAGTGCAACGAGGAAGCTGACGGAACGCCAGAAGCCGAACGCAAAGAACGGAAGTGCCACCAGCAGGCAGCACCAGGAAATGATGCGCAGGCATTTGCAGTTTGGGCGGATGAAGACTTCCTCTTTCTTCAGATTCATCAAGAGCTTGTGCAGTGCCCACAGGCAGACCAGTCCGCAGGGCGCTGCCAGATACAGGCAGATGCACAGCGGGAAATACACCGATCCGGACAAAAGTCCGATGCTGCTGCCGCCCACGGTTTCATACCAATGCACCATGATCGGCACACAGCACATGAGCACGGGGATCAGCGCAAAGAAAACCCGCACGAGAATGATCGAGAGCTGTAAGGATTTTTTATCGTTCCACATCATGAATACCTCCGGTGTCAGATTTTTACTGTAACTACAGTATAGCACAGAGTTTATCATTTGTCAAGGCTTTTTTATTGAAAAACGATAAATATTTTCTTTTTTGCGGAAATGTTGACGGAGGTGGGAATCTGTGATATAATGAAAGCAGAAAGGGGAGGGTTCGATGAAGGTGAAAGTTTCCGTACACAAAAACCAGACAAAGCATCACTTTAGACCGTTTTCCATGTATAGATGGGCGGATTGGACGGCGATTGGTATTCTTGCTACCATCACATTCTGGACCGCTGTGATTGAGGGCTGGTACACGCTGATTGGCATGGGGTTCATCTGGCTGTTTATGGTGTATGCGTTTCAGATTCCAACGAAGAAAGGCTATTTACAGCTGGATGACAGCATTCGCTTCCACAGCGGCTGGCGTGGAACGAAACGGATCCGCTATTCTGAGATCGGACTGCTGTCCATCGGCAGGTGTCCGGTGCGGTTCACGAAGCCCGGCGGCAGAGGGCATTATGCGTATACCATGGAACAATGGGAGAAACTGTACGGTACCTACATCATTGCGGAGGATACATCTGGTAAGGTGCTGTTTGTCTGCCATGATTCAGCGAAGGTGCGGAAAATGCTGACAGAAAAGTGCATTGACACAGCTATTTCCATTTTTGACGAGAAAAGCTATGCGGCATATCATCAGAAGCTTGCGGAAAACGCTGCACACCTGAAAGCCATCGAACAGCGGACGGCGGAGGAAAACGGCGGTCAGGAGATATTGGATGAGTATCAGGGGTATGTGAACTGAGCAAAATTTCCCACAGCCCCTTGCCAAATCGGGAAAAATATAGTATAATAGAATCAAATCATCCGCACCGAGGGAAATGATTCGTGCAGATCATCCTCATGTGCAGGAAAGCAGAATGGAGTGTAAAAATTATGGCATATGTAATTGGCGTCGATCTTGGTACCAGCGGTACCAAAACCGTCCTCTTTGACGAAATGGGCAAGGTCATCGCTTCCCATACCATCGAATATCCCATGTACCAGCCGAAGAACGGCTATGCAGAGCAGGATCCTGCCGACTGGCGTGAAGCTGCCTTCAATACGATCAAGGCTGTCATGGACAAGAGCGGCGTTTCGGCTGAGGAAGTCAGGGGCATTGGTCTGTCCGGTCAGATGCATGGTCTTGTCATGCTGGACAAGGACTGCAATGTGATCCGTAATTCCATCATCTGGTGCGACCAGAGAACCGCAAAGGAATGCGAGGAGATCACCGAAAGAGTCGGCAAGGAACGCCTGATCGAGATCACCGCAAACCCCGCCCTCACGGGCTTTACCGCATCCAAGATCCTCTGGGTGCGCAACAATGAACCCGAAAATTATGACAAGTGCCGTCACATCCTCCTCCCGAAGGACTATGTGCGCTACTGTCTGACCGGCGAATTTGCCACCGAAGTATCCGATGCTTCCGGTATGCAGCTGCTCGATATTCCGAAGCGTCAGTGGTCGGATGAGGTGCTGGAGAAGCTGGACATTGACAAATCCATGCTGGCGAAGGTCTACGAAAGCCCTGAGGTGACCGGCGGACTGACCGCTGCGGCTGCCGCAAGATGCGGACTCAAGGCTGGTACGATCGTGGTCGGCGGTGCAGGTGATAATGCTGCTGCGGCTGTTGGTACGGGCGTTGTCCGTGACGGCAAGGCATTCACCACCATCGGTACCAGCGGCGTGGTATTTGCGCATACTTCCGATATCACCATCGACAAGGGCGGCAGAGTGCACACCTTCTGCTGTGCCGTGCCGGACTGCTGGCATGTCATGGGCGTGACACAGGGCGCAGGTCTGTCCCTGAAGTGGTTCCGTGACAATTTCTGCGGTGCAGAAAAGGAAACCGCAAAGGCAATGGGCGTTGATCCCTATTATCTGATGGATAAGGCGGCTCTGGAATCACCGATCGGTGCAAACAAGCTGCTGTATCTGCCGTACCTGATGGGCGAGCGTACACCGCATCTTGACCCGAATGCAAGAGGCGTGTTCTTCGGTCTGTCTGCGATCCATGAAAAGCGTGATATGCTCCGTGCCGTAATGGAGGGCGTGACCTATTCCCTGCGTGACTGCGTGGAGGTTTGCCGTGAAATGGGTGTTTCCGTGAGCGATATGATGGCTTGCGGCGGCGGCGGATCTTCTCCTGTATGGCGACAGATGCTTGCCGATCTGTATAACTGTCCGGTCAAGACGGTCGATTCCAAGGAAGGTCCTGCACTGGGCGTGGCAATTCTGGCGGCTGTGGGTGCAGGCATGTACCGGAGCGTTCCGGAAGCATGCGATGCGATCATCCACACTGCAAATGTGCAGGAGCCTGTAGCGGAGAATGTACCGGAGTATGAGAAATACTACCAGCTCTACCGTGAGATCTATCCGGCGCTGAAAGCGCAGTTCCAGAAGCTGGCTGTGATGTAAGAATCAAAACCACCCGTAGAACGGGTGGTTTGAAAAAGCCCTATAAGGGCATAATACTGACACTGCCCCTTAAGGGGCT
>JAZPZJ010000040.1:0-23196 GCA_045544635.1 Oscillospiraceae bacterium | reverse complement strand
TAGGGTTCCAGTTTTTCTTTTAGCATTGTTCAGTTTTCAAGATGCAAGGTCTTTGCCTTTTTCATTACTGCGGTTTCGCTTCGCTCACCGCTGCAACTTCTTTATTATACCACACTTTCAGAAGTTTGTCAAGTACTTTTTCAAAGTTTTTCAAATTTCTTTTTCTGTGGTCTTCGCTGTCTCTCTTCAGTAGCTTCCGCTCTCGTTCGACAGCTTTATTATTATAACACGTCTTTCCGCTTTTGTCAAGTAGAAGAAATACTGTGGAAAGTTCGCTCTGTTTGGTGGTTTTCCACAATAGGTTTGCGATGCTATATATACATTATAATATTTTAAATGCACTTTCCCATGTTCTCTGTTTTCCCCCAACTATCTTTTTTATTCTAAAGTCGCATTCCGTCATTCACTCCAAAAACGCTGTCATTTTCGGAGGTGAATTGCTAAAATTATATAAATTTGTATTTTTTTGAAAAAAACGCATTTACCCCCTTTTCAAACCGTTATTTTTGTGGTATAATAAAATGGAATGTTTGAGAATTCATTTCTCTTACGACGGTCACCGGTTTATAGATTATCGGTTGATTATAACTAGGAGGTATTTTATGTCTGTAAATGAATTATATGATATCTGGTGTAACAATGCAGTTGATGACGCTGATCTTCAGGAAGAGCTGAATCGTGTATCCGGCGATGAAGCTGCCATCCGTGACAGATTCTATCGTGATCTGGAATTCGGTACCGGCGGTTTGCGTGGTGTAATCGGCGCTGGTACAAACCGTATGAACATTTATACGGTTCGCCGTGCGACCCAGGGGCTTGCGAACTATGTCAAGAAGTCCTTTGCTGCACCGAGCGTTGCAATTTCTTATGACAGCCGTATCAAGTCCGATGTTTTTGCAAAGGCTGCAGCATCCGTTCTGGCTGCTAATGGTGTGAAGGTGCACATTTATACAGAACTGATGCCCACGCCTGCACTTTCTTTTGCAGTTCGTGCACTCAAGTGCAGCGCCGGTATCATGGTAACTGCAAGCCATAATCCTGCTAAGTACAATGGTTACAAGGCATATGGCGAGGACGGCTGCCAGATCACATTGGAAGTTGCAGAAACTGTGATTTCTGAGATCAATGCACTTGACATGTTCAAGGATGTCAAGTATTGCGATTTCGATGAAGCGGTAGAGAACGGAATGATCTCTTACATTTCCGAATCCGTGATCGAGGATTATTATCAGAATGTTCTGGCGCAGGGCATCAATACTGCACTTTGTGCAGAGAGCGGTCTGAAGATCGTTTACACACCGCTCAATGGTACCGGCAACAAACCGGTTCGTGAGATTCTTTCCCGTATCGGTATTAAGGATGTGACCGTTGTGAAGGAACAGGAAATGCCGAACGGCAACTTCCCGACCTGCCCGTATCCGAATCCGGAGATCCGTGAGGCACTTGAGCTGGGTCTGAAGTATTGTGATGAAGTGAAGCCCGACCTGCTGCTCGCAACCGACCCCGATGCAGACCGTGTTGGTATTGCTGTGCCGGACGGCGATGATTATGCACTCTTCAGCGGCAACGAAGTCGGCGCTATGCTCCTGGAATACATTTGCAGCGAGCGTATCAAGAACGGCACCATGCCTGCAAACCCCATTACTGTTAAGACGATCGTTACAACTGACCTGGTAGAAGCAATCGCTAAGGAATATGGTCTGGAGATGATCGAAGTCCTGACCGGCTTCAAGTTCATTGGTGAGCAGATCGGCTTCCTTGAGGATAAGGGCGAAGAAAATCGCTATGTATTCGGATTTGAAGAAAGCTACGGTTATCTCGCCGGCACCTATGTTCGTGACAAGGATGCTGTCGTTGCTTCCATGCTGATCTGTGAGATGGCTGCTTATTACCGTACAAAGGGAATCTCCATGATTCAGGCTCGTGATAATCTCTACAAGAAGTACGGCGTATATCGTCATTCTCTGCAGAGCTTCACCTTTGAGGGCGAGAGCGGTATGCTCCAGATGAAGGCACTCATGCAGCACCTACGTGACGAACAGCCTGTTTCTATCGGCGGTCTCAAGGTTCTGGCTGTTTCCGACTATGAAGCAAGCTTTACTACGGATGTAGCGACCGGCAGCAAGACCGAAATCACGCTGCCTAAGTCCAACGTTCTCGTATTTGTACTGGAGAATCATGCAAAGGTTGTGATCCGTCCTTCCGGTACAGAGCCGAAGATCAAGTCCTATTACACCACAGTCGGTGCTACAATGGATGATGCAATCGCTCTTGAGCAGAAGCTCGTGGATGATTTCAGCAAGCTCTTCAAGTAACTACAATGATAAAAGCGTTTCCGGAGATAATCCGGAAACGCTTATTTTTTATTCTGTCTGTATCACCTGCTGCTCTGTCTGTGACCAGATGTTGCACCAGCTTTCCATGCTGCAAAGAAAAAGAACATGAGAAAAATCCGTCGGATCCGAAAGCCGTTCGGATACCTCGATGCTCTCTTCAATATCCACCACACAGATCTCGCTGTAATGCTGAAGCAGGAACGGGATGAAACAATCCGCAAAGTCGTCCTTGTACACCAGAAGCCGCCTGTCGTTGTCAAGATCCGTTTGGATACAAAGCATGGCACAGGGATCTCCGAGATAGAAATCATACATATCATCCGTGCGCAGCTTGGAAAGATCATAAAGCTGTGTTCCGCGATCTTCCGTCATTCCATCCGCATAGTGGGCGATCACACTCGTGATTGCGGCACCGTTTTCGTATGAATAGCAGTCCAGTACATCGGATTTCACATCCTCATAAAGCGTGCGCTCGTAGAGATTTCCCCGAAAATTCGTGCTCATATGCGAGATCACATACCGGTTGTACGGCACAGCTGTCATTCCCATTTTCTGGATTGCCGATTGATAAACACAGTATGCGCCATAACTCGTCCAGCGGGTATCCGTGCGGTAATAGACATATTCGTCAGTGAGCGATGACAGAATGTGGTAGGCATCCACACACCGCACTCCCGTCTCTACACCGGCATAGGTCTCACGGATCAATGCCTGCTGGTTCTCTTTGACAACATTCGCTGGCAGCAGATCCTCGTAGATCTCCGAAGCAGAAGGGATGAGTACAAAATAGGTGGGGATATGGTATTTTTCATAAAATGCATTCAGTACAGCAGCGGATTGCGGAATATCCTGCATCTGATCAGCCGCCAGCTTTTCGAGCAGCATGTCCTCGGTGACGTAAACATCACCGATCAGCTTCTCACCAAGCAACAGATCCATCTGCGACTTCAAGCGAAAAAGACTGTCATGGTAACCAAAATTCTCACCCAGATATCCCTCGATCTCTTCCGCCCAATCGCCATTTACGATCGTTTGCACCGTCGGCTGTGGGAACGAGTTCCAATCAGCATTACGCACCATTCTGCACATGACAACACCGTATATCAAAACCACCATGACCACCATGCTATAGTAAAAGTGTCGGTTCAAGATTCATCCCCCTTTCTACAGCCTAAGCCACAATTCTGACGATACTCTCCGATAAAGCATGCAAGCAAAGCAGAAAATCAGGAGCACACATTCCAGCAGCGGCAGCAATGCTGCGATCTTCTTGCCGACGGGATTTGCAGCAACATGTTCCGTAATATTATGGAACAGATCCGTTGCAATATAATAGCAGATCAGAAGCAGCACCGCATAGGAAGTCAGATAATACATCCCGTAGCTGTCCACAAGACCATTGCCGAATCCGACCATTGCGCTCCAGTACTGCAGTACTTCTGTAAAGCTGTCCGTAAAAAGCAGCACCCAGGAAAACTGCATGGTGATTGCTGTGTACAATAATCCGAATGCATAGTTGCGTTTGAGGATCCTGCCAAGAAAGAGGCGTTCCATTGTCACCAGCAAACCAATCAGAAATCCCCAGATCAGAAAACGGGAAGAACTTCCATACCACAATCCGATCAGCATCCACATCAGGATACGGCTGAGATTCTGCAGGACACGATGTTCTGTCCTGCGAAAGAGGAAATGGCGGAAATTCTGCTGGAACCAGACCAGATGCGTGATATTCCAGCCCTCCATAAATCCCGTAATTGTGGAGGAAAAGAACGGCTGTCCGAAATTTCTCGGGAATCGGAATCCTAAACAAGCCGCAATGCCTCGTGCCATATCCGAATAACCCATCAGCTCAAAATACAGATAGAGTGCAAAGGTCAGACCGGTCAGCCACGCCGTCAGCATGCTGATTTCTCCGGCTTCTGACAGTCGAAGTTCTCGAAACACATAGCCAAGCGTATCGGCAAGTACAACCTTTTCCGCAAGTCCACGGATAAACAATCCAAGTCCGGAACCAAGATTCAGGATACTGCATTTGCGGCATGTGATCTGTTCCCGGAATTCTGCATAAGGAATCAGAGGGCCTGCATACAGGATCGGGAAAAATGTCAGATACAGCGCAAGATAAAGAAAATTACGTTCAGCTTCGTGTTTTTTCCGGAAAACAGCGATCAGATACCCGATCCCCTGCAGGGTAAGTATGGCAAGACCAACCGGCCACAGAAGGTCGGGAGTATTGTCTGTCATACGCCGCACCAGAAAGAGCGCCGCCGATGAAAGCAGGACGGAACCCAGCAGGAGCATCCTGCTCAGAACGGCACGTCCAAGGAGCTTCTCCAGCAGAATTCCGATTCCATAGTGATAGAGCAGAAAAATAAGGGGAACCAGAAGCCGCAGAGGTGCTCCCCAGCCATAGATCAAAAGTCCCGCACAAAGCAGAAATCCATTCTTCGACTTTTCCGGTACACAATAATACAGCAAAAGAAGCAGCGGAAGCGCCAGCACCGTAAACGTCAGCGTGGAAAGATACATGCACTTCCCTCCGTTTCTGCAGCGTCCATCCGGTTCAGAAATTCTTCCCGTGTCATCATGGAATTAAGGATCTCCAGCAATGCCGGTGCAGAAAGCATAGACGGAAGTCCGAGAGATTCCTGCAATGCACGGCGCCGCTGCGCACTGTTCGGTGTTCCGTTCAATCCGGCTAAGTAGAGATCGGTTTTTGTGATCGGTTCACCCGATGCTACCACATCAGCAAGGACGCCTGCCTTTTCGAATGCCTGCCGCAGCACCTCGGCATCCATTCCCTCGACGCCAAGCTTCCCCTCAGCAGACGGTTTTTCCTTGCGCTTTTCCTTACCGAATACATCGGGGATATAAAGATTGCGGATGCTGCCCTTCGGGATGGCACCTTTAAGATAACTGCGGATACGGAAGCCCGCCCTGTCAGAATCCGTCAGGATAATGATACCGGTCGTTTCCGCATAATGGCGGATGAGCGAAAGCATTTCCGGATCTTTAAAAATACGAAACCCATGCGTCGGGATGATTACCGCCTTTACGATGGAAGCCAGTTTGATCTTATCATACTTTCCTTCCACGATGATCGCTTGTTGAATGTGAAGCATCGCCCCCCTCCTTTCAGCGCAGCATTTCTACGATGGTACGTTCAAACAAAACACGTTCATTAACCGCCTGTGAATGGAGCATCTGCTCTGCATCACGCAGCAGAACAAGGCATTTCGCAATATGCTCCGTCGTTTCATTTCCGCTGTCACGGAATGCATTTTCCACAGCAAATTCAAAACGATAGGAAAAATCCTGCATGACATCCTGCACTGTTCTGCGATTTTCTCTGGCAACGATTGCCCTTTGCAGATCAACAAAACAGCCCGATACAGTCGCCAGCAGATAGGGCATTTCCACACGCATGGAAAGCAATTCATCCACTGCACGCATGGCATCCGCCGGACGACGGCGGACAACCGCCCTTGTCAGGGCATAGACCGTGGTTTCAAGCTGCGGACTTACCATGTCCCGCACCATCTGCTCGGTGATCTCACCGCCGTCTGCAAAGGCGCAGAGCTTTCCGACCTCCTGCTTGATCAGGAGCGTCTGGCAGGCACATTCCTCCGCCAGCAGCTGCGCAGCACTGCGTTCGATCGTACACCCACGCTTCTTGACGGAGATCACAATATCCGCCGCCATGGCAGCGGGTGTTTTCGGCTCAAAGCAGCATACTGTGCCATGCTTAGCAATATAATCCACCATGGTTTTATTCTTAGGCGTGGGCTTTTTGTTTTTACCAGTTTTTCCGCCATAAATATCGAAGCCTGTCACATAGAACACCAGAACGGTGGACGAGGCGACATTCTCCAGAATCTGCCTGAGTGTTTTGCGTGCATCCTCACGCATCGTTTCCATATTGCAGTCATGAATCAGGATGCAGTTGTAGTCGGCAAACATCGGGCAAAGCTCCGCTTCATCCGCCAGCATACTCAGGTCGAGATTCGCCCCCTCAAGCTTCGTCACACTGTCGGAGCCTTCATCGCCCGTCAGTTTCTTGAGCAGCTTCTTGACCGCAGCTTCGACCTGCAGGATGTCACTGCCGTAAAAGTAGTATAAATTCTGTATGGTTCCGTTTCGAAGCTGCTCCTGCAGCCCCCTTGCATCAAGTATCGGCATACAATCTCCTCACTTTGCAATCGCCGCTTTCGGCGAAAATCAGTTCCAGATTATTTTCCCCTACATAAGTGTGACGATCCATCACATAACAGGAGCGTTCATCGAGCACCAGCAGCATCCCGCAGGGCGGCAGTACATTCCTGCTCGTCCCGTAGATACTCAGCACCTCACATTCCGGAATCTCTGTTGTCTTTTCCTTGGCACAAACATAGGTCAGATCGCCGTAGCAAAGCTCCACGGTTTCTGTTGTCACCGTAACCACCGCACCGCAGAACAAAAACTCATGTTCGGCTGTATAGATCTCCGTTTCCGGAAAGAGCGTGCTGCTGTTCTGCGCCGGCTCCCGCATCAGAACCGCACGTCCGAGCGGCATCCTGCTGAGAAACGCCTCATATTTTCCCATTGTTTTGGGCTTCGGGTTACAGAGGAACACTGCCTCCACCGAACGGACTCCGGAGGATTGCAGGTAAACTTCCACATATTCCGGTGCACTGGAATCGCCGCTGAGATCAATGATCACCGCTTCGCTTCCCTTGCGCAGCACCAGCACGCAGTCCCGCTCCTCACCAAGTACCGCAACATGCAGGTATTGATTTTTCACGCTACGCTCCATACCGGCTGCAATGCTGATCGTCAGCACAGAAGCAATGACCGCAGCAGTCAGCCGTTTCCGGCTCCTTGTGAAAGCGTAGCATACCGCCAGCAATGCAACAGAAGCTGCGACCGCAAAGCGCAATATCCCGCTGTCCGTACCGAAATAAGTCCATGGCAATGATGAAACCGCATCAGAGATCATGAGGATCAATCCGGATAGACGATCTGCACAGAATAAAAAGAATCCAGCCGCAGCCCCCTGCAGTCCGGTCAGCATTGCAAGCACCTCCAAGAGGAGTACCAGCATGCAAAGCGGTACCAGCAGCAGATTACTCAGCGGTGAGATCAGGGAGACCTCACGGAAGTACAGCGTGCTTGCCGGAAACACTGCAAGAAAGACGCAGCCCATCGCTGCAAGGGATTTGACTTCCTTCTGCAGGAAGGATTCCGTTTTCAGGGAGTTCGTCATATACGGCGCAAAAACACCGATCCCGAATGTTCCGCTGAAAGAGAGCCAGAATCCTGCACTGTGGATCACGAATGGATTCTCAAGTGCCAGAAGCAGCATCGCAATGCTGATGGAATTGAGCATATCCGCTTTGCGGAAGAACAGTCCTGCACTTTGAGAAATCAGGATCATGATACAGGCTCGTTTCACGGAAACCGTTTCGCCTACGCACAGCACAAACAGGATCGCCAGCACCGAAAGCACGGCAAAGGACAGTCGTCTGTCCGCTTTGCATTTTCGCAGAAGCCGTACCACAAGGAGTGCAAGAAAATCAAGGTGGAGTCCCGAAACCGCCAGCACATGCCCGATTCCCATCCGATAAAGCGAAGTTTTGCTCGCATCCGACATGGCGGATTTGTCTCCGAAGAGCATGCCCGTCATCAGCGCTCCGGTCTGTGCATCCGTTTGGGAAAGGATGGCTGATGTCATTTCCTGCCGCCATTCGTACAGAATACTGCGCAGTGTTGCATGCGAACGAGGCGTATGCGCTGCCTCTGCCGTAAGCGGCATGGAAAGAAAGATCTGCTCGGAACGGTAGTACGCCGCCGCATCAAAACAATAATCCCCCGTAAGCCGCTCCGGAGTCCCCGTCAGTACCAGTGTATCGCCATAGGCATAGCTTTGGTTATCACAAAAATAACGGATGTTTGCAGGCACACTGCCATCGAGCATTCCCGTCAGCTCATAGGTCGCATAGCCGCTGTCATGGAGGGAAATCTCTGTAATTTCACCGGAAAACACCGTATTCTCCTGTCCGGCAAATACCAGCTGCCGCTGCACTGTAGCAGCATCATGGTGCCAATAGACACAGCACGCCATCAACATTGACAGCGTGCTGAAGAGTACATATTTCCAGACAGCCCTGCAGCTGCTGATCGTTGCGGCTGCAGTCAGAAGAATGATGCAAACCACCCATCCCCACAGCTGCTGATGTACAACGGACGCAATCAATAAGCCTGCTGTATAGGGAAATCCAATATACAAAGCTGTCCGTTTCATCTGATTGTAAACTCCTTAGTGGAAAAACAGCGGAAGCTCCTCCAGGAACAGGAGATCATCACGCTTTGCTGCATCACCTTCTGCGAGGACTGCCGCTCTGCCAACGATCTCACCGCCGGCAGCAGCCGTCAGCTTTTCCAGTGCAACCAAGGATTCACCCGTGCTGATGACATCATCCACCAGCAGTACACGCTTGCCACGAAGCAGCGCTGCCTTTTCACCGTCGAGATGCAGCGTCTGCGCATTTGCAGTTGTGATGGACTTCACATCGACGGAAACCACATCCTGCATATACAGCTTCACGGATTTGCGTGCTACCACATAGGGCTTGCCGCTCTGTCTTGTCATTTCATAGGCAAGCGGGATACCCTTGCATTCCGCAGTCAGGATCACATCAAATTCCGGTGCTTTCTCCAGAAGCGCCTTGGCGCTTTCCACTGTGATCTCCACATCAGAGAACATAATAAAAGCAGCAATATCAAGCTTTTCGTTAATCGGACAGAGGCGCAGTTCACGCTCCAGTCCAGCAATTTTCATACGATAGAATTCAGCCATGACACTTCTCCTTAACCGAGAGACTGCTCGCCCCAGCCCATCTTGACGCCTGCTACCATGTGGAAATGCAGGTGCATTACGGTCTGACCGGCATCCTCACCGCAGTTATTGATGATGCGATAGCTGTCAATGCCTTCCTGTGCTGCAATTTTTGCTGCGGCTTCAAAGATCTTTGCCACCACTGCAGAATTCTCTGCTGTGATCTCAGAAGCCTTTGCAATGTGCTGCTTCGGAACGATCAGCACATGGAAAGGTGCGATCGGGCTGATATCCTTGAATGCATATACATATTCATCTTCATAGACCTTGCCGGACGGAATTTCACCGGCAATGATCTTGCAAAACAGACAATCCATTACGATTCCTCCATTTTATCAGATTCCCTGCACCGCCGAAGCGATGCAGGGGATTAATTAACCTGTGATCACATCACCAACGATGCTTTCGAGAGCGAGCAGCGCCTCGTCAACCATATAGGTCTTGCCGATACCTGCCATCGCATTATCGGGTCTGCCGCCGCCCTTACCGCCAGTGATCGCAGCAATGCGCTGTACGATCTTGCCGGCATGTGCGCCCTTCTCCACAGCGCCCTTGGTGCAGACGCAGTAGAAGGTACCCTTTTCGCCGTCAACGCCTGCAAATACAGCCACAACGGTCTTGTCCATGCTCTTGACCTGATCGCCGAGCTTGCGGAGCATATCTGCACCGGCGCCGTTGAGCATCACAGAAACAACCTGTACGCCATTCACATCCTTGGCATTGTCAAACAGTGTATCCACCACGCTGCCTGCCATCTTCTGACGCAGCTGTTCTACCTGCTTTTCTGCTTCCTTGAGCTGTGCAGCAATAGTGCAGCAGCGGGACGGCAGTTCGGAAGGATTGCCGAGCTTCAGCGCTCTTGCGCTCTCCAGCACGGTATTCTTGTAGCTGTCAAGCAGGTTCAGTACGCCTGCGCCGGTCACAGCCTCGATACGGCGTACACCGGAAGCAACGGAGCTTTCGGATACGATCTTGAGCAGACCGATATTGGCGGTATTGGAAACATGGGTACCACCGCAGAATTCGATGGAGTGTTCACCGGCCTTGACAACTCTTACCACATCGCCGTACTTCTCACCGAACAGTGCCATTGCGCCGAGCTTCTTTGCTTCTTCAATGGGCATTTCGTTCACATCAACTGCAATTGCTTCAAGGATCCAGCCGTTGACAATCTTCTCAACCTGCTCGATTTCCTCTGCGGTCATTGCACTGAAGTGGGAGAAGTCGAAGCGGCAAGCCTTTTCGTTGACAAGCTGACCTGCCTGATGTACATGGTCACCGAGCACCTGACGCAGTGCTGCCTGCAGCAGATGTGCTGCGGTATGGTTTCTCATGGTAGCCTTGCGTGTGCAGGTGCAGATTTCTGCCTTCGCAGCATCGCCGGTACGCATGCTGCCGGATTCCACTGTACCGAAATGCAGGTAGTGACCGTCCTCGTCCTTGGTGACAGCGGTTACCTTGAATTCACCCTCGTTGGTGATGATGGAACCGATATCGCTTACCTGACCGCCGCTTTCTGCATAGAACGGTGTGGTATCCAGCACGAGTGCTGCAGCATCGTCAGCAATGGCATAATCCACCACTGCCTGATCCTTGACAACGGCAAGGATCTTTGCCTCTGCAGTATATTCCTTGTAGCCGACAAATGCAGTTGCCGGTGCATCGATCTTTACGCTGTTATCTGCCCAGGAAGAGCTTGCTTTTGCAAGGTGGTCTGCCTTTGCGGTCTCACGCTGCTGCTTGACGAGCGCTCTGTAGCCCTCTTCGTCCACTGCAAATCCACGCTCTGCGGCAATCTCTACAGTCAGGTCGAACGGGAAGCCGTAGGTATCACTGAGCTTGAAGATATCCTCGCCTGCGAGGGTCTTGCAATTTTCAGCCTCTGCCTTATCCATTACCTGAGACAGCAGCTCCATGCCCTTGTCGATGGTCTTTGCAAACGCTTCTTCCTCGACCTTGATGATCTTCTTAATATAAGTACGCTTTTCATCCAGCTCCGGATATGCGTTCTTGTTTTCGTTGATCACGGTATCGCATACTTCATGCAGGAAGGTACCCTCGATACCGATCATTCTGCCGTGTCTTGCTGCTCTTCTCAGCAGACGGCGGAGTACATAACCTCTGCCCTCATTGGACGGCAGAACGCCGTCGCCGACCATGAAGGTGGTGCTTCTGATATGGTCAGTAATCACACGCAGGGAAACGTCGGTGCTTTCATTTCCTTCCTTATAAGTCACACCTGCGAGCTTCTGGATATGCTTCATGATATTCTGTACGGTATCAACCTCGAAGAGGTTATCCACGCCCTGCATCACGCATGCAAGACGCTCCAGACCCATACCGGTATCAATATTCTTGTGCTCCATCTCGGTGTAGGTACCCTTGCCGTCGCTGTCGAACTGGCTGAATACGAGGTTCCATACTTCGACAAAACGGTCGCACTCGCAGCCTACCTTACAATCGGGAGAACCGCAGCCATGTGCTGCACCACGATCGAAATAGATCTCGGAACACGGACCGCAGGGACCGGAGCCATGCTCCCAGAAATTATCCTCTCTGCCGAGTCTTACCATATGCTCATGCGCAACACCGATTTCCTGTGTCCAGATATCGTATGCTTCGTCATCATCCTGGAATACGGAAACATAGAGCAGCTCCTCGGGCATTTCGAGAACCTTGGTGAAGAATTCCCAAGCCCATGCGATGGCTTCCTTCTTGAAGTAATCACCGAACGAGAACTTGCCGAGCATTTCAAAATAAGTACCGTGTCTTGCAGTCTTGCCGACATTCTCGATATCGGGAGTGCGGATGCACTTCTGACAGGTAGTGACACGCTTGTTCGGCGGTACAGCCTGTCCGAGGAAGAACTTCTTCAGCGGTGCCATACCGGAGTTGATCAGCAGAAGGCTCTTGTCACCCTGCGGTACGAGGGAGGCACTTGCCATTCTGGTATGATTCTTGCTTTCAAAAAAGGACAGATACTGCTCACGCAGGTCATTAAGTCCACGCCATTCCATAAAATTCACTCCAAAATCTTATTTATTTCACAGGACGCACAAAAAGAAAGCCCTGTCACCAATCGGGACAGGGCAGATCGCATTTGCACACAGTTGTCCTGTTGTGATACAAATACAGTATACCAGATTTTCGGCAAAAAGTCAATTGTTTTGAGAAATTTTTTCGGTTTATCACACGCTGTACATCAAATACGGCACCAGCATCACCAGCATGATCAATAGTAATGCACCGCCGCCAATCAACGGAATGGCAGAAAACACCACGGGGAGAACCTGTTTGTCCTTTCGTATCAGCATGCAAAGCAGATTGATACCGCCAACAAACATCATCAGCAGTATGCCAATCGCCACACCGCCCGCAATTGCTTCAGCTTTCTCCGGCTCCGTCTGCATCATCAAAATAATGCTGAATATTGGCAACAGATAATTGCAGAGCGAAACCCAGAAAAACAGATTTTTCCACAAAGACTTAGACATTAAACATCCTCCTAACTTACGGCGAACACACAGAAACTTCCATCCAATGTTCATCCAACAGATAAGAGCCTTCGGAAATAATCGGCTCGCTTTTTGTACCCGTTTCGTTCAGTTCGGTATGCACCACTCTGTATTCCACGATCTGTGCCTGCGTATCGACATTGTAGTACAGCTCAAACTCTGTCACATTCCACCAGTTGAACTGGTAGGAATTGAAGCGCAGCGGGATCTCAGGCAGTTCTTCTACATAAAAGATAAACTGGTAGCTGCCATATGCATTTGCCCTTGTGGAAACGTACAGTGCGTTGTCCACGGCACGGAATTTTGCAGCATCCTCCAGCCCTTGAAAGCTTGAGACAGCGGTGTCCTGCATAATCGCTGCCGGCTCGCCATCAATCGTAACAGTGACGTTTCCTTTGATACGATCGCCGAAATATAGCCGATAATAAAGCCATGGTGTTAAAAAGCGCAGAACCATCACAAGAAGCAGCAGAATTGCCAGTACAATGGCTGCACCTTTCAGAAACGCAGGAAACCTTCTGCGGCTGGGAACATCTGTTTGATCATAAGGATTGATTGCATTCTGTCCGTCCATCGGAATCTCTCCGTTCGGTTTTTTTCATTATAACACAGAGGATCCTGCATTGTCAAGGGTGAATCCGGTAACGGTTCATTCCATGCATTCCAGAGCGATACGATCCGCTATCTCCCGGAAGATCGGTGCGGCAGCGGCATTACCATAGCCGCCGTCCTCCACCAGAACCGTAACCGCATACTGCGGATCCTCAATCGGAAAATACCCCGTGATCCATGCATGGCAGTACTCCACGCCGTTCTCGTCATAGCGCCCCGTCTGGGCAGTGGAGGTCTTGGCAGCTGCATGGATATGCTCCGGAACGGCATTCGACTCCTCATTTTCATTGATTGCGGCAACCATCAGATTCTGCAGATAATATGCTGTATTTCTGGGGAGGGACTTCGCATAGATGGTGGGTTTTGCATTCTCCAGCGTCTCCCCGTCCAGCGTATAGCCTGCGATCAGACGGGCAAGCGGCATTTCCCCATCATTCGCAATACCGCAGGTCATCTGGCAGATCTGCAGGGGACTTGCCGTAAGCAGTCCCTGCCCGAAGCTGAAATTCGCCATCTCCGCCGGCAGTGCAAGGTCTTCCTGCGTCGGCAGCGTTCCGCTTACCGAAACAATGCTGCTTGACAGGGCGATCTGTGTTCCGAAGCCAAGATCCTGCGCAGTTGCCCGAAGCGTTTCCGGCGAAAGAAAACGGCTCATCTCCACAAAATAACTGTTGCACGATTCGATCATTGCATGCTTCATATCCAGTTCCCCATGTCCACGCCAGTCATGACAGCGGAACATCTGTCCGGCGATCTCCGTTTTGCCGCTGCAGACGGCAGTAAACTCCGTCAATCCCTGTGTGTACGCTGCTGCAGAAGTGACGAGCTTAAAAATCGAACCTACACTGTAATTGTACAGGCAGCGGTTGATGAGGGGGCTGTTTTCATCCGCCATCGCTTCCACCAGACGATCGGGCGTATAGGTCGGGAAGCTTGCCATCGCAAGGAGATCTCCCGTTTCCACTTCCATTACCACAACGGCACCCTTCTCCATCCCCTTCCCGGCTTCTTCGCAGATTCGCTGAATCCGTGCATCCAGCGTAGTTACGACACCGGCGTTGAGATGACCGATCGGTGAAACAACAGGCGCCTCACCCAACAGCACCTGCCCGAGTGCATCCACGGTATAGGTCACGCTCGCCGTATCCTTTGTGCTGCGCAGGATGCGGTCATAGTCCGCCTCCAGTCCCGTGACCCCCGTTCCCTCCTTGGTGTAGCCGATGAGATGCTGTGCAAGCACATCACCAGTACGACGCATGGGAGCTTCGAGTACGATGATTTCCTCCGAACGGAACTGCGCTGAGTCCACACGACAGGAAAACGGCTGTCCGCTGCGGATACCTTTGATCAACCCGCCCAGCTCCTCGAGATGCGGCGCAAGCTCCCCGATGGCATCCGCCGTGGGACGTACAACAGCATAATACGCCATCGTGTCATTGACAAGGGGCTGAAAATTCCGGTCAAAAATACCGCCCTCCGCTGCCGCTGCAGTCACGGTGTACCTGCGCTGGCTGAGTGCCGCCTGTGTGTAGCCGCCATTTTTCATGTGAATGGCGATATTGGCAACAAGCAGCGTAAAACCGCTTACCATTACCGCCGCAACATAGGTCATTCTACGATGCATACGCTCCCTCCTTTTCATCAATAGTATGGGAAACGGATAAGCGCACTATGCAGAAGAAGATCGGAAAACAAAAAGAGGGCACCTGCCCTCTCCCGTATTTTCCCAGCTGCGCCCTCGCCCGCTGTTTGAATTCGACATATTTCGACAAGCAACAAAAGTTTTTTGCCAGAATTCTGCCATTTTCTATTGACAGAGAATTTTCGTTGTGCTATACTTTTCTATGGGTCCGGATCAATCCGGATACTATTATACTGCTCTACCGCTTCGCCCTCTCCCATAGATTTCTTGGGAGAGGGCGGAGTGTTTTTACAGATGGATCTGCACGCAGATCCATTCTTGCTTAGTGAAATGACGGCGGTCTGACATCCGATTTCGGAAACGGCGTATTTTGCGGCGATGGCTCGGACATACTGAAATACATCTTTGCTGCTTTTGTCGTACCGAAATCCCGGTTGGAGCCGCTGTTCTGCACCTTGTTGAACGCCTCACGGAACATGGCGTTATGCGCCTCCTCACGATTCAGCAGGAAGTCAATCGTTTCCCGTACTTTCTTGTCCGCAATCTGACGATAGAGATACTCATACACAACCTTCGCTCTCTGCTCGGACGCAATGTTGGAAAGCAGATCCGCACAGAGATCCCCTGTCACACTGACATAATCCCCCGTCCAGGAATAACCGGAAGCGTTGATCAGCCCGGGATTCAGCCCCATCAGCACATGCGTCTGGATCTCGCCTGCCGGAACTGCAGCAGCATCCACATCATGACCGTTGAGCAGATTAATGGTCTGTGCCACCATCTCCATGTGTCCTAGTTCCTCTGCCGCAATATCGAGGAACAGATCCTTGATTTCGGGATCCTTGATACGGAAGCTCTGGGACATATACTGCATCGCAGCTTTCAGCTCGCCGTTCGCACCGCCCAGCTGCTCCTGCAAAAGTGCCGCATACTGCGGATTCGGCTTTTCGACTGCGACCGGATGAAATAGCATTTTTTCATGTTTGAACATAGAATCAACCTCCTTTTCAAGGGTAGTATTTCCGAAAATCATGGAACTATTCCATCCGGTGCCGCACAGCGCTTGTCCATGGAATACAAAGACGAATGCGACAAACGCAGAAAAGCCGTCTGTGCATCAGGCACGGACGGCTTCGGATGGTTTCCGGATTATTCTTCTGAATTGATTGCAACCGGCTCAGTTCAGAATGAGAAATCCGATATTCAGATAGGCAGCGAACGTCACCCAGAGCAGATACGGAATATTCAGATACCCCGCCAAAGGACGAATGCGTCTGAACGTCACAATCATCAGAGCTACAAGGATGACCAGCAGAATCAGAACCGCTGCCGCTGCGCCGATTTGTTCAAATCGGAAGAATACGATACTCCACATGAAATTGACAAACAGCTGTACCGCATACAGCGCAAGCGCTTTTCTCTTTTCAGTCGTACCTGCATCGGAAACATAGATCATATACGCCGAAATTCCCATAAGCGCATAAAGGATCGCCCACACGATCGGGAACAGGATTCCCGGCGGCGCAAGCGGCGGCTTCACTAGCTCCTGATAAAAAGATGAGAAATTTCCTGACAGCAGGCTGGAAAGCACTCCGACCAGCTCCGTGCCGACAACAAACAGCAGCAGCTCCGTCCATTTGATTCTTTTCATTTCACACCACCTCAGATTACAGTATATCTCCATTATACACATCTTCTCGCAGAAATATGCAGTATCCGAGTTTCTGTCACAGTACCTTCACTGCAAAAGAATCCAGCATCCTCCTTCCGGTTCGGCAAACAGAAAAACAGCCGCTCTCCGGATCCAAAGAACGGCTGTTTTTTCTTAATCGTGATAAAAATCAGGCATAGCTTCTCGGTCATGAGCCGATCGGACACGTTGTTATGGCGCAGCTGCTTCGGATTATCGCTGCTCGATCAGCTTGCGCTTCATGATGGCAAGATCAAAGGCGTTCAGCTTGCCGTTGAGATCCAGATCGCCTTCTGCCAAATTGTAAATCTCAACCTGATCCGACCCAATCAGCCACTTCTGTAATGTCACAGCATCCAGAACATTGAATTCCTCATCACTGTTCAGATTGCCGGAAACCTCAATCCTGATTCTGAAGATCAGATCCATGGATTCGTTGCTGTAATAGATCACCTCCGGTTCGTCTCCGGTGGTGAATTCAAACAGATCGGCATATTTATAATGACTCGCCAACTGATCATTTTCCATAACAAAGGAATTGGAATCGACAGTATAAAACGGGCCTGTATACATCCAGCCGCCGGGCACATTGTCGTCTTTATAGCCGATATTCGTACCGAACGTGAAGTTGTGCAGAGCGATTACTTCATCCGGAATCAGCTCACCCGTATCCTTGTCATACAGCGTGATTCTTGTTGCACCGTCCGGCAGAACAGGAGCGGGATTCGTTTTGTAACTCAGCTTGCAAGTCACTTCAACACGGTTAGGTGTTTCAGATGTGACTTCAAATCCATGAAAATCATAATAGCCGTCTTCGGTTCTGATATCGAAGGAATAGCTGCAATTGGGATCGTAGGCTCTGATTGAATCAATAACGCAGGGATTCGAGTCAATCGGAAAGAGCTCGTCGAGCAAAGGCTCATCCGGACTATGCTGTATCGTACTTTTCACGAACGAAGAATTTTCAGGAATATCAATCAGTTCACCCGTATCCTGATCGATAAATGTGATGATTGTGCTGCCATTTGAGAGGTCAACAATTTCAGAACAGTTGTCCTTTATATAATAGCTTCCGTTTGTGATCTCAAAAGGTGCTTCATCCGACCAGTGCCTGCCGACAGACCATTCCACATCGACCAGTCCATCCGCAGTGGGCTGATATACGATCACAGAAGAAGATCCTCCGCCATCCACCGGATAGACTTTTGAAAGCAGGTCAAATCCGTTGCAGTCGGATTCCATATAATATTCGATCGCACCATCACCGCTCTGCTCCATTTCCAGAGAAGCACCAGTGCTTGCGTCCACCTCTGCACAGTATGCGATATAATTGTAAAATACGCAGGCACGACTGGAAGCAAGCGTAGAATCAAGACTGTAGCTTTTCAGCCAATCATACTCAGCAGGGCAGTCCGGCAGCCAGCTGTAAATATCAGTTTGTTCTACATAACCGCTCGGATTTTCAAAGGAAAATTTCTCTGTTTCCCGATTGATATCTTCTTCCGTTTCCAGCCATGTAATGGTCAGATCCTCCCCTTCCAGCACACGGAAAAACTGCACTTCAAAGCCATACTGCATTTCGCTTTCCCGATATGCCTCAAAAAAGCTGTAGTCATCCGTGGGGATGCCCAGACTTTCGCAGTATTCTTCATATGCCGCAAGGGCTTCTGCATCATTCTGGTCGGGCTGTTCCGGAATCTCAAGTTCAAAAAACGCAGGGGATGTGCAGGCAGGGGTATTGATCATTGCCATACTGCCTGAATACGAGGTTTTATATTTGTCTTTTTCATCCAGACGAATGGGTTTTACAAGACAAATATAATTATCTTCTACATGGGATTTTCCGTAGGTATTGTAAAATTGCAGGGCATCGGCAAAATTCATCGGTGTCCAGTCAGGAAGTGTGCCGATGACGGAATCCATTGAGGGCTGATCAGCGGCGGATGCGGGCGGCAGTGCAGATGCAGAAACAAGCATCATGCCTGCAGTGAAAAGCGAAAGCAGTTTGTGTTTCATGATAATTCCTCCAATCTGTACAAAAATTAGTGACCACACATGAATTTTCTTAATTATATTATACATCTGTTCATTCATAAAGTCAATAAAAAACAGGAATTTTTTCCTGAATTACAACATTTTTAGATGCTGTCATAAGAAAGCGAAAATTAAGGATCATCCGACCAGTGCCTTTCTCGTTTCGGTATGAAAAAAACCTCCTGTGATTGCGCACAGGAGGGTATGTAATAATATTCAGTTGAATAAATCAGAAACTGTTAGCTATTATTGCTTATGGAATATCATTTACACCATTCATCCCCAAAGCATCTACAAATGAAATCATAATGCATACTATCAAATTCATCGTAAGGAAAAGCTTCTCCATGCTGGCTTAACACTAAACCATCACAGTCCATCATTTCATTCATATATGCAAGAGTATCATGAATTCCACCCATTCTTTCCCTCTGAACAATTTTCGCCAATATTTCTTTTTGTTCATAGGACAATGATGCTAAAAAATCATTATGCCGTTTTCAATAAAGTCGTAGTAGGTGTCACAATAACAAAATAGCCACTCCCCATCTTTGAGGAATGACTATTTTGTGTTATAATCCTGGTCTGAGTGACGGGACTTGAACCCACGGCCTCTACCACCCAAAGGAGCAAGAAGGCTTTTTACAGCTTCTCACAGACTTGGATATGTTCCGTAATATAGCCGTTTTGCGTTTGATTGCTTTCGGTGGCTTTTAACCGCTTACAGCGCACAAGTTAGATAGTGGCGCACAAATTGCGCACAATTTTGGGGTGATATTATGGCTTGAAAGTGATAGCTATTTGATGAATAAAAATTTTTTTAAACACCGAGTTTTTATTTGCTATGATAAGCTAGATTTACCCAATATTCTTCATTTTTGATGCATATAAATCCGAGAAGGATCAGAAAAAAGCAGGAAATCAATTAATCAAAAAAATCCGTGACATTAAGCGTACTTGATCTTTCCTTTTTTCGGGCACTAATTGTTTCACCTTCAATAGTAACGCTTCCGTTTTCTCCGCATACTTCAAGGAGTCTGCCGATTTCAAGTAATTTTGTCTGCTTATTGAAGGTGGTTCCGACTGATACAAGACGTCCGTTTATTTCGCATACACTGAGGGCTCTGAAATAGACAGGGCGTTTTTCCCTGGGGATATCTCTGTAATCAGTAAGACTGATAAACGAAGTTTTCTCGGCAGCCAGTTCAAGTTTTTCGGGATGTTTTTCGAGAATCTTCTTGCAGATGATTTTCATCATGTCGGACTGATTGGTTGTGAACCTTTCGTTATAAACGGTAAATGTCAACTCATTTCCTCTTGCTGCAGTATTGGTGTTTTCATCAGAAAGAACAAGTTTCGTCTTGATGACGGGAAGTTCGATCTGATCTGAAACGAGGATATCATGACTCTCGCCGCAGATATGCAAAAGCAATGCGATTTTTTTACACTTATCCTGGAAACTATACGCTGTTCCGACGCAAATGCTGCCTGTAGAATACTCGAAATTCTTGCATCCTCTGAAATAGGACGGCATGTCCTCCCTGTTTTCCTCGAGTTCATAGTTCGTCTTGGAAACACAGTTCATGCCCTTATATCTGCAGAGCGTGGGAACAATCTCTTCATGGCGCTTCAGAACTTGCGCAAAGATACGCAGCATCATGGTGGATTGATTTTCGGTATATTCTTTTCCGTAAAGCGTATATGTAACATCACCGGTCAGCGTAACGGACTTCTTTTTCTTATGGTCTGCCGTTTCGTCAAGTTCCGCAGTTTCGGATGCATCCACATCCATATCCTCAGCGGAGTCATTCGGTTCTGCACAGGATCTGGCTTCCGGAGCGGAATTTACAGAAATTTCAGCTCCTTCAGGTTCCCGATCCTCAGCAGTCTCGCTTTTCTGTTCACAGGATGTAGCAGTGCAGTTTGTTTCCAGAACAGAGCTTTTCACATTATCAAGAATCGTCTGAATATCATCTGCATTTACAAATGTGATGTTATCGCCGCCCAGAGGCTTGAAAACTTCCCGATATAATGTGGTAGCGATACTTCCTTTTGTAAACGAACCCTTTCGATTCTTATATGCTCTTATGGTATCGCCGATGTCACTATCCAGACAATTCAAATCCGAATTGGTAAGCAGATCTTTGATGGTGCGCATTTCATCCCAGATCCAATCATGAAGTCCTTTTTTTGACGGTACCCAATCTTCATCCACATTCACCGGAATAATGCGCTTGGGTTCGTCAGAAGGGCTGTTGTCCCGTACTTCGTTCCCTTGCTGAGACCAAACCAATTCAGCAAATACCGGAGCACTTGTAAGTGAATTTTTGCTTGCCATAAACAGAATGGCGATGCATTTTTCGTTGGCGATGGCTTCCAAAGCGCTGTCCTGCCAGCTTGTTCCGGCTGTAGTCTTCAGTTCTTTATCAATCCATATATTGCAGCCCATTTTCTGAAGATTCTCAATCAATGGGTATACAATATCCTTATCCTTTTTGCTGTAGCTCACGAAAACAAAGTCCCGATTCATATCATAAGGTTTAATTCTATCAAAAATATCAGACATTTTTATCCTCCTTCATTTCCCTGTAGTATGCCATAATCGACATCAAATCATACTTGCACATATCATATTGCGTTCTGACCAGCTCGTCCTGCGTTACCATACAGGGGTTCTGCTTGAATCTTTCATTTCTTTCACCCTTACACCAGCCTACTGAAGCCATATAATAACACCATCTTCTATGCTCAAGAGAGGCAAGTGAATAAACGAATTCATCTTTTTTCATCGCATTGATGCAATCCTCTTCAGAACCTGCCATTTCCCATGCGGAACCATTGTACCGGAACAGACTTCCGTTCGTACCCACAAGTTTGTTGATCTTTTCCGCAAGCTGTAATGAATTTTCTTCAGCAAGTTTGCGAAGAATCACCTGTTTTACTTCTTCATGATAAGCAGCCGCCTTGCTGGAAGAACGCTTATACATGCTGATACTGTTCCATTCTTCTTCGATGGTCTTTTCAGTAACAGCATGAGCATTATAGTCAGCATTCTGGGCGATGATCTGAATATTGTTGTATGTATGATTGAATTTTTTTGCCGTTATATCAATCGTTTCATTGAGGATCATATCCAGTGAGAGAATGCTGCTCTTGTCGTCAATAATCCGCACTCCTGCAAAAGAATGATCATCTTTGTTGATATATTTTGCAAGCCGTCTGTCGGAATCCATTCGTACAATAATGGGAATTTCCTTGTGTCCGCAGCTATCAAAATAGTTGCCCAGCTTCATTGCTGAATTTACTGCTATATTAACATCATCAATTGCAACAACTGCATAGGTATAAGGAGAGGATTCGCTGTTCTTCCGGACTATATCCATAAACTCCTTGTAGTTAACATTTACATTATGAAAATTTACAATCAGTTCACCGTCAGCAACTTCCTTTTTGAGACGAATGCGGCGATTACTGAAATCAAATGTGTCAAAACTAAAATGATTAGCGAAAATCTCGGATTTACAATCAACATCAGTATCAAAAACATCAATTGTTACAGAGTTTTCAGAATGTACAACGCCAAGATTCATTGCCTGAAGCAAAGCCTGCTGTCCCAACTTTCCAAAACCTACAATCATAAGTTTGGTATTCCAATCTGAGAGTTTCTTATCCTTCTCAAGATAGTAGCTGTGGAGCGGCGTATCACTGTACATCTTACGAACCTGAAGTTCAGGAATGCTGATTATCTCAAGATCATAGCAGGACTTGCTGCCTTTTCTACCATCATAATAATCAATAATCAGATTTTTGATAGCTTCATCCTCACATCTGCACGAAATTTTGGTGCCTGATTCGAGAACGATCTTTCTGTTATCATCAGGGGTAAGCTTGAACATCTGAAGCAAAGAGAAGTTCTTTATTGATGAATCATCAAACAAAATGATGTTAGTGGCTTTTTGCGCTCCGATTTTACTCAACAAATAAGAAAATTCGTCTTCAGAGGTCTTAAGCATGTCAATGCAGTGCGTTTTAAAACCCTTTCGACTCAACGAATAGCTTTCATCCACAGAAATTTCTTGACTGAAAAATATATGAATACACATATTTTTATCGACCTTTGAGTCGTAATTTTTAAGTAGTTCCTTGACTTCATCGTTGTATCCAAAGATCAGGATATTTCTATCGGTTTTTTTATATCTGAATTTGAAAATGAGGCGGGTTGCCCTTTCGAGAATTTTATATATAAATGAAAATGTACAGTAGGGGGCTGTAAATACCGCTACACCATAAGCATATCCAACAATGGTATGGATGATCGTGTTTTCAGTCTGCATTAATGCCAACGCATCCTTCAAAGAGATGGATGGTTTGAACCCAAAGGCATTTATACTATTCTGTATGATCATTAGTAACCTGAAAAACTTGTTTTCATGAGTATAAAACAGGAAACCTTCTATTGTTGCTATTAGAAAAGATGCGATAGCAAGAAACAG
>JAZPZJ010000039.1:0-13826 GCA_045544635.1 Oscillospiraceae bacterium | reverse complement strand
CCCTACACCCCCCAATATATAGACCAGAGGTTTTCGTTTTCAGAGGAGGGCTTCCCTTTGCAGTTCATTCTCCCTATTCTGCATTCCGTTCCGCCCCCTCTGCAAGCCGTTCCCGTGCATTTGCAAGCTGTTCCAAACCCCTTGCAAAGCGCCTGCGGATGTGGTATGATAACATTGTCATATGGCAAACACTACAGAAAAGGTGGGACAACATGAAAATCAAACTCAGCGTATCCGAAGAAGCCTACGCACAGCTGGAACAGCTTCTGACGGAGCGGGGATTTATCATCAGCGACGATGCGGATTTCATCCTGCAGGAACGGCAGAAGGGCATTTCCTTCCTCAACGCCCGTCAGAATGACGAGGTGTTCCGGATCCGCACCGAGGAGATCGTGTGCATCGAAAGCTTCGGAAAAGCCATGGTGCTGCATACCATGGACGGTGAATACAGCATCACGGAACGCTTAAAGGAACTCGAGATCATGCTCGATGGCGAACAGTTCATGCGTATCAGCAATTCTGTGATCATCGCAAAAAACAGCGTCAAGAAAATCAAGCCGACCCTCGGTGCCAAATTCATTCTCACACTGAAAAACGGCATGACGGTCGATGTCACACGGAGCTATTACTACAAATTCCGTGAAACCTACGGTATTTAAAGGAGGAACATTTATGGCTACAATTGGTATTATCGTGCTGCTCCTGATCGGCTCTGCAGTGCTGATCGGACTGGGCACACTGATTTATTATCTGATCTACAGACACATCATCAACAAGCGCATCGAACAGGGCGTGACGCACAAAAAGGGTCTCATGTCCCCCCTCTGGATGCCCGTGATTCTCATTGCTGTTCAGTTTGTGTTCGGCAGCCCCATCCTGATGCTGATCGCATTCAGCGTGGCATCGTTCACGACCCTTACACTAACCGAAAGCGCAGAGACCACTGTCAGCATGGAAACCGGACTCTATACCATGGAGGAAATGCAGGAGGGATATCTGAGCGTGTATTCTATCGAAGAGAACGAGGGCTTTGCAAAGGAAAGCGTGATCAGCGGCGACCTGCGCTTCACCTGCTTTGCGGCAGAGGATCTGTCAGCATCGTGGCATCCGCACTATCTGCTGTATGCCGAGCCGATGGAGGATTATCCGGAGGATACGCTCTATCTCTTCACCTTCTCCCTTTACGGCGAGGAGGAGCTGCTTGAACGGACGGAACAGGCAGTCACACAAAAGGAGATGCCCGTCTGCGAGATCAGCGCCATGCAGGAGGATGCCATGATGGAAAATTATGAGCTGCATGTCCGCTGCACCATTCTGGAACCGGCTGCCGGGGAACAGCTGGATGCCTACTTCATGGAGGAAGCCCCCCTGCCGCAGGAATATGTCCTCGATACCGGTGAAGCCACCTTTCTGCTCAGCGAAGTGCAATAACAGGGCGTGCGTGCGGCGCCAGCCCCCCTCTTCTTTTTCTTTCTTATCTTTCTTCTCTTTCTTATTATGTGGTTAGCTCCTGGTTGCAATCTGGTGGATACCTGGTGGATATCTGGTTGCTCATCCGGTGGAAGGAGACGGCGACAGAGGAAAATCCGGCGAAGATCCGGAGGATTCCGGACATTCCGACCCGGTGCATTTCCGGTTGACGCCCGATGAACGGAATTTTTGGGGGGATACGAAGCCTGCGCAGCCCCCCCTCATATAAGGGGCAAAATACTGGAAAAGTTGCACGAATCAGTGCAACTTTGAGAAAAAAGAGCGCATGCCGCAGCATGCGCTTTCCCATTATCCAATACCGAAAATCACCGTCCTGATGGCATGCAGGGCGGTGATTTAAAAAAATTCCCCGAAACGCTTGCCAAAACGCAAAAAATCTGGTATAATATAACCAGGTATCGCCTGAAAAGGCGAGCCGGACAAATTCTGAACTTTGGAGGTGGCATCATGAGTACGGACCCGTATGGGCGAGCGAGCAAGAAAACTGACGGCGTCCGTGTGCCGTCAGCATAGAAAGGCGGCATGAATCATGATTCATTTTTACCAGACGCAGGAAAACTGCGTGCGTGAGGTTGCTGCACCTGCACCCGGCTGCTGGATCTCGGTCGTGGATCCGACAGCGCAGGAAATCCAGCAGCTCATCGAAACCTATGGACTCGACAGCGGCTTTGTACGCTCCTCGCTTGACGAAGAGGAATCCTCCCGTATCGAGCGTGAGGATGACCAGACCCTGATCATCGTCGATACCGCAATGTCCGAGATCCAGACCGAGGAGACCATCCTCTTCTTCACCATGCCTCTGGGCATCATTATCACCGATGATTATGTGTTCACCATCACACTCAAGGACAACCGTGTCCTGCATGATATGGCGAACGGCGTGGTGCGTGGTGTGCAGACCCGCATGAAAACCCGTTTTGTGATGCAGCTTCTGCTGCGCATCACGGCGATCTATCTTGTATACCTGAAACAGATCGACAAGACCTCCTACACCATGGAGCAGCGTCTGAGCGGCGCCATGAAGAACAAGGAGCTTGTGCAGATGCTGGAACTGGAAAAGTCCCTCGTTTACTTTTCCACATCGCTGAAAGCAAATGAAGTCACGGTGGAAAAACTGCTGCGCGGCAGAACCATCAAGCTCTATGAGGAGGATCAGGATCTGCTGGAGGACGTCCTCATTGAGGTACGGCAGGCGATCGAGATGAGTAATATCTATTCGAGCATCCTGTCGAGTATGGTGGAAGCCTTTGCGTCCGTGATCTCGAACAACATGAACGTGGTCATGTGGCGGCTGACCGTTGTGACCATCATCATGGCGATCCCGACCATGATCTTCAGCTTCTACGGTATGAATACTGCGGATCTTCCGCTGCCGTATACCTGGTTCCCGACGGTGCTGTCACTGGTGGTGACGGCAGTGGTGGCGTTCCTCATGCTGAAATGGAAAAAGATGAAGTAGGCAGTGTTCTTCCCCCCCGGATGAAAATTCTGTGAAAATGAGCGAAATGGGAAGATTTTCTGCCCTGGAACCGCCCCTTGTCTATTGACAAGCCGGGCGGTTTGTTATACAATAGAAGTAATTGGGGGGACGCTGCCTGTTTCACCCGACTGCAGCGTGCTGATGATAGAGGCAGATGTAATAGGAGTTTCATACACTATATGGAGGTAAGATGAAATGAGAAAGAAAATTCAGAAGTATACCGCTGCCATGATGGCTGCGATCATGTCGCTTTCCGCTGCAGGGACAGTTGTTTCCGCAGAGGATGCGAAGAATATCGTCATCCTCGGTGACAGCATCTCCGCCGGTACCGCACTCGCAGAGGGCGAGCAGAGCTATGCTGCGATTCTTGAGGAACAGACCGGTGCCAATGTGCAGAATTTCTCTGCGGCGCACTACACCACACAGGATGTCCTCACACTGCTCGATGACGCACAGGTGCAGGCAGCCCTCGAGGAAGCGGACATCATTCTCGTGAATGTCGGAATCCATGATATCATGGATCCGTTCATGGAAAAGGCAAATGAATATATGGATAAGTGGGGTTTCGAAAAGTTCGAGGATGTGTTCAAGGCACAGCTTGAGGACTACGGTCTCACCGACAGTGACCTCATCACCTATAATAATGAACTGAAGGTCGCTGCCATGTCCAACCGTGATGCTGCCGCAGCCAATATGCTGGCGATCGGTGATAAGCTTTCGGTGTACAGCGATTCCCACATCGTGTTCCAGAATGTCTACAATTCCATCAACACCATCGAGAACTTCGAATCCCTGAGCCAGAAGCGCAAGACCGCCTACAAAACCGTGTACAATACCATTACCCTCGTACTGAATGAATCCGTGAATGCGTCCATTACGCAGCTTGCGGATACCTATAACTATGATGTGGTCGATGTGTTCGCCGCATTCGAGGGCTATGCCTACAAATACGCAAACCTTGCAGATCTGGATGTCAATCCCACAGCGGAGGGACACCGTGTCATTGCCGAAGCAGTCGTGGATAAGACACGCACCCTCGACAAGGGTGATGTGAACGGCGACGGCAAGGTGGACGCTGCGGATGCTGCAACCGTCCTTGTCCATGCTACCGATATCGGTGCCAGCGGCAACGGCGTGCTCAATGTCAGATCCTTCCCCGCTGCCAATGTGATCGCTGACGACGCTGCGGATGCACTTGACGCCGCAAGAATCCTCGTATATGCTGCCGATCTCGGCGCCCAGGGCGAGGCAAACTGGGATTGAGTTTATGAAAAATCAGAACGAACGCTGCCCCGTGCTCTATCTGGTTGTGCCCTGCTATAATGAAGAAGAAGCACTGCCTGTGACGGCACAGAAGCTGCACGAAAAGCTTACGCAGCTCATGCGGCAGGGCGTGATTGCACAAAAAAGCCGCATTGTATTCGTGGATGACGGCTCGAAGGATGCAACATGGTGTACCATTGCGGCACTCCATGCCGATGATCCGGTGTTCCGTGGCATCAAGCTCTCGAGAAACTGCGGTCACCAGCGGGCATTGCTGGCAGGACTCATGACGGTGCGGGATGAATGCGACGCCGTGATCTCCCTCGACGCCGACCTGCAGGACGATATCCATGCGATGGATGAAATGCTGCAGAAGTATCAGGAAGGCAGCGAGATCGTCTATGGTGTGCGCAGCGACCGGGAAACGGATACCGCCTTCAAGCGCAGCACAGCACAGACCTATTATAAGATGATGGCAGCCATGGGCGTGGAGCTGGTCTATAACCATGCGGATTACCGCCTCATGAGCAGCCGTGTGCTCTCGGAGCTGTCCGGCTATGAGGAGGTCAACCTCTTCCTGCGGGGTATTGTGCCCATGCTGGGCTACCGCACCGATCAGGTGTATTATTCCCGTGCGCCCCGGATGCAGGGAGAATCGAAGTATCCGCTCAAGAAAATGCTGGGCTTCGCATTTGAGGGAGTGACATCCCTTTCCATCCGCCCCATCCGCATGATCACCATGCTGGGCATCGGGATCTTTCTGGTGAGTCTGGCGATGCTGCTCTATGTGCTGATCCGTCATTTTCTGGGGTATACTGTGGTCGGCTGGACATTCCTTGCCGTGTCCGTCTGGGGCATCGGCGGACTGCAGCTGCTGAGTATCGGCATTGTGGGTGAGTATATCGGGAAGATCTATCTCGAAACCAAACGCCGCCCGAGATATCATGTGGAAGATTATCTGCAATCGTAACCAAAATGCACACGGGAACGGTGCGCATGCGGCTGTCAAAAAAGTCCCGTTCGGCCAGCGCGCCAAAGGCTGCAAGCCGCAAAGAAACGATTACAAAAGAGATGCGACGAAAAAACACAAGAATATTTCCGGTTTCTATTGACAAAATGACAATCATCGCCTATAATATAGATAGGCTGAATGTTGTTCTTACAACAGTAGCGGTACTCGCCATAAGATGCTTGGGGGTACTCGTGACGAAGCACATTCTAGTGACAGAAAGATGTGTGGAGCGGTGGCGGTTGCATATAAGCCGCTTTGTGTCTATAGGTTTAACCGATTAAAAAATATGCAGAATCAAGCCCCGAGTAACATCGGGGCTTTTTGTTTTGCTTTATAAAGGAGAGATCTGTGAAAAAATCTTATTTACTGCAAACGAAAAACTCATCCGGCAAGTGCGCCGGATTCATCATTCGTTCTACTGCGCTTTTTCCATTCACTATCATGCAATTATCACATTCGGGAGTATAATAAATATTGTCAAAAGAAATTCGCAGCGGAAACGATCCCCGCTGTCTATAGATGAAAGAAAGGATGATGTTTCATGTTCGATCAGAATGAAGACAAGACAAATCCCGAAAACTACAATGCTTACTACAGCAGCCAGCCCGAACAGAATTACGGCGAAACCAATTCATCAAGCTATGTCAATTATTATTCCGATCCCAATGAACCGCCCAAAAAAGGCGGCGGCGCAATGACCTTCCTCAAGATCGTTGCCGGACTTGCGGCGATTGCCATTGTCTCCGTTTCCTCCATCGAGCTGTATAAAGCCTTCGGCAGCCGTGACGGAAGCCTGCGTGCCGAGGATTCTGCCGCAGCCGATTCTGCCGCACCGGATCCGGACAGTGCCGCCGATGCGGAAAATACCCCCACCCAGAGCGCCAATGCGGGTGCTAGCTGGATCAGCATGGCGTCCCGGGAGGATGCCCTGAGCATCCCCGATATCGTCGATAAGGCGTATCCCTCCGTGGTCGGCGTCAGCGCCGTGTTTGAGTACACCGAGAAGTTCAGCTGGGGCTTCTACCAGTATGACGGCGATACCGTGCAGGTTCCCGGTACCGGCACCGGCATCGTGATGAATACCGATGGCTACATCATCACCAATGCCCATTGCGTTTACGATACCCAGAATGACTGCGGCAAGGCGATCAGTGTCAGCGTGGTGATGGGTGACGAAGAATCCACCGAATACGAAGCGCAGATCGTCGGCTATGACCTCGAAACCGACCTTGCCGTCCTCAAGATCGAAGCAGAGGGCCTTGTTCCTGCCGAGTTCGGCGACAGTGATACCCTGCGTGTCGGTGAGCTGGTCGTTGCCATCGGCAACCCCCTCGGCTTTGAATTGTTCGGCACCACGACCTGCGGCATCATCTCCGCACTCAATCGTGAGGTCACCATCAATGAAAAGGATATGACCCTCATCCAGACCGATACCTCCATCAATCAGGGCAACTCCGGCGGCCCGCTCCTGAACAGCTATGGTCAGGTCATCGGCATCAACTCCGCAAAGATCTCTTCCGGCTATTCCTCCACAGGCGCAACCGTCGAAGGTCTGGCATTTGCCATCCCGATCTCCGATGCTGCCGAGATCATTGATGATCTTATCAATTATGGCTATGTGGCAGGCAGAGCGCAGATCGGCATTACCAGCACCGATGTGGACGAGGAAATGTCCCAGCGCTTCAATATGCCCCAGGGCGTCTATGTCTACTCCGTAACCCCCGACAGCGCCGCTGAAAAGGCTGGTCTGCGTCAGGGCGACATCATTACCGGTATTCAGGGACAGACGGTCAAGACTACGGATGAACTCAATGCGATCAAGGACGAATACAATGCCGGCGATACCATCACGCTCACCGTTGTGCGTGCCGGCGAAACTCTTGAGGTGCAGGTCGTTCTGCAGGAAGTACAGCCGCAGGAATAAAATTCGACAATTTCACCAAATTCTCCTTATAAAAATGTGGACACGGTCGCAGTATTTCCTGCTGCGGCCGTTGTCTGCGCTTGTCGAATTGTGCAAAATAGGCAGGAAATGGCTTGAAAAGGGAATAAAAACTGTCTTGTTTGTGCAAATGCTATAAAAATGCGGAGAATGTTCGTGCAATATTTTAAAATAAAAACGATTTGGCGTATTGACAATTCGAAAAAACTGTGCTAAAATATATGATATAAAACGTTTTAGCGTCCTAATTATGCTAAAATGTTTAGGATACAAAGGAACGACACATTACATATAAGGCAGTTTGTATGGCACCGCCGTGAAAACAGCGGGAACGTTCCGGCGTGAAAAATGAAATTATCAAAAGAAGAGAGAGGTAATTGATCATGAAGAAATCATTTCTGAAAAGAGCAATGGCCGCTGCAGTAGCAGTACCGGTTGCTCTGACACAAACCGTGCTTTGTGCTTCTCTGGCTGCTGATGAGACCATCGACGCTTCCACATTCATGACTGTTGCTGCGGATGCTCCCATCGTTGGCGAGTGGAAGACTGATGCAACTGATCGTGCGTATGTTCAGGCTTCTGACTGGAATACTACTACATATGCAGCTCTGGCACTGATGGCTGGTGAGACTTATGAGCTCGACACTGTTGCTCTGGCTGATTCTGTTGCAAGCACAGCATGGTATGCTGAACTGCTCAAGAACATCCTGAAGAACGGTGCAACTGCAAATGTAGCAGTAAATCTGGATAACGTAGTACTCACAATCAATGTGGACTATGATTATGCAGCTGATGCTGAAGCAATCCTGTCCGAGAAGCTCGGCGGCATTGCTGTTGAAATGGTAGAAGAGCCGATGCAGGGTGTTATCACCGTTACCATCGACACTGCTTCCCTGTATCAGGATACAATCGTTACCGCTGATGTTACTGTTGCTTCCACTGAGATGGAAATGACAAGCGCAGCAGAGGTTCTGGCTTACCTGCAGGTAAAGCTCAATAACATGAGAAAGTCTGCACTGAAGTCTACAAACAATGCTCCTGAGGTTGCAGCACTGTTTGATTCCTATCAGGCAAAGCTCGACAAGGCTGCTGACAAGTACAACGGCAGCGAGACTCTGAACTATGACGGCTTTGAGGATTATGATGCAGTACTGGCACAGATCAAGGCTGACTATGCTGATAAGCAGTATGCAGACAAGATCCCGGCTACTGTAAAGGATGCTGTGGATGGCGATACTGTTGTCAATGTAATGGCTGCAGTTGTTGCGCAGCTCAACGAGATGGCTCCTGAGGGCTATGCAATCAACCTGACACCTGCTGACATCGTAGCTGCTGAGGAAGCAATGTTTGATGTAAACTTCAACGCAACATACGCTGGCGGCGTAGCAACTGTTATGACAGACGGCTACATCGTAGACGCTGCTGACTATGCAGAGGTATATGCATACTTCGAGGCTAAGGAAGCTGAGCTGGGCTATGAGATCGTTGAAGACTCCTTCGAGACCATCATGGTTTACAATGCATCCGCAAATGCTGATGCTGATGCATTCAATGTAGCAGCACATCTGAATGTTGAGAGACAGGTTTCCTATCAGGTAGTGAAGGAAGAGGAGCCGGAGCCTGTAGTTGAAGAAGAGGTTACTGCTACTGCTAAGGGCGACAATTTCTACTTCTCTCATGACGACACTGTTCTGACAGCTGACAAGCTGCTCGAGAGTGCAGAGCTGACAGTTACAACTGACGGCGTTGCAGCTGATCCGGTTGATGTAATGGCTAATATGTCCTTTGGTCTGACAGCAGAGGCTCCGGTCGCTGACCTGACACCTGAGGCAATTTTCGAGGCAACAGGTACAGCATATGCAGCAGTTCCGCTGTATGTATTCTACACAGCTGAGGGCGCTGAGCCTGTTCTGGTTGACGCAACAGTTAATGTATATGTTGGCGTAAAGGGTGACGCTACTCTGACTGGTGAGTGCGACGCTGTTGACGCTTCCACAGCTCTGGTATTCGCTGCTTCCATCGGTGCAGGCGAAGATGCTGTTCTGAACACTGAGGATGAGCAGCTCGACAAGTTCGCTCTGTTCCTGGCTGACATTGATACAGAGGATAAGACATACGACAAGACTGCAATCACAGCTGCTGACGCATCTGCTATGCTGGTATACGCAGTAGAATTCGGTGCAAATGGTACAAATCCTGATTTCAGCGCAAAGGCTACTTGGGAAACCATTATGACCAACATGGGTGTATAATTACCCGCAATTCATTCAAATGTAATACGCCGCATGAGCGTAATGTCCGATGCGGCGTGTGCATATAAAAACAAAAATTTATCTGAAAGGAAAATAACCAAAATGAAGAAGATGAACTTTAAGAAGGCTATGGCAGCTGTTGCTGCAATGTCTCTGGTTGCTTGTGCAGCAGTTGTTCCGGCTTCCGCAGCTCTGGTTGACCATGAAGTATCTGCTGATGGTCAGGGCGTAACTGTTGCAATTGATCAGGTTCTGCTGACAATGGATGAGCTGAAGGAAATGAACTATGAGGTTCCGGTATTCGTAAGAGTTCTGGAGAATCAGGGTGTTACCGCTGTTGAGTTCGGTGTTGACATGGAGCTGGATTACACTGTAATCAATGACCCCATGACAGCATTTGAGGAGCTCGGCTCCATGGTTGCTTGGTCCATGACTTACAAGACCAATGCTTCCACAAACCTGACATGGCTGGCTTGGGCTGCTGATACAGCTAACACCAAGACAAATATGTCCATCGTTGCTTTCAAGGTAACTGTACCGCAGGATGCAGAGCCTGGCGACAAGTTCCCGATCACATACGTTGACACAGACGCTAAGGATCACATCTGGAGAACAATTGTAGCTCCGGCTGCTGACTATGTAGCTAATGGCAATGTTGACGCTCGCGATGGTTACATCGAGATCGAGGCTGAGGATACAACAACTACTACAACTACAACTACAACCACCACAACAACAACAACTACTACAACCACAACAACTACAACAACAACAACTACTACTACAACTACAACAGAGGCTCCTGAGACTTCTACAACTCCTGAGGAGACCACAACAGCTCCGGCTACAACAACAACAGCTGCTGCTACCACAACAGCTGCTGCTACAACTACAACTAAGCCCACAACCGGTTCTCCGGCAACAGGCGATGCTACTGACGTTCTGCCGATCGTTGGCGTAGCAGCTGCAGTTGCAGTTCTCGGCGGTGTAGCAATCGTTTCCAAGAAGAAGGACTAATCTCCTGATTCCCAAAAACGACACTGACTAAGTGAACGAATCCCCCGTACGAAAGTACGGGGGATTTTTTGTATTGATTGAACGATCCTATAAGCAATACCCCCTATGCACTTTGTGCATAGGGGGCATGCGATTACAAAATTCACACCGCGCATAGTATATATGCGCCACATCAGTGCTTACCCAAGCGGATCGGCACCGTGGGTACCGCGGTGCATGCAGTAGGCAAGCGTCATGAGACTATCGCCCAGATGAACGTTTTCCACAATGATGTGCGGATTGTTGATACGCAGGTCATAATGACTGAAATTCCAGAACCCACGAATTCCCAGTGAAGTCAGCTGGTCGGCAAGCTCCTGTGCCGCCCCCTTCGGGATGCACAGCACAGCAACCTGCGGCTGTTTCTGCTGACAGAATTCCGGTAATTCAGACATATCCTGAATCGGAAGTCCAGCAGTAATCTTCCCTTGAAGTGCCGGATTCTGGTCAAAAATACCAGTCAACCGACACCCACGTTTTTCAAAATCGAGATGCGTGGCAATCGCTTTGCCCAGATTACCAGCACCAATCAGGATCACGCCGGTGCGTTCCTCTACGCCGAGGATCACACCGATCTTTTCCCGCAGCTCACTGACATTATAGCCGTAGCCCTGCTGCCCGAAACCGCCGAAGCAGTTGAAATCCTGTCGGATCTGGGAAGCAGAAAGCCCCATGCGCTGCGCCAGCTCCCGTGAGGAGATGCGTTCCACATGCTCCTGCTCCAGTTCGCCCAGAAAGCGATAATACCGGGGCAGGCGGCGAATGACAGGAGTCGAAATCGCCTGTTTAGCCATAATTGCTCCTTACTGCATCAGTGCAGCGAGACGAACATTGATTTCCTCGAGGAACTCCTTGGAGTTGACCTTGCGCTTGTTCTCGAGAGAGGACAGCAGATACAGGTCACCGGTCATCACGCCGTCTTCAATGGTCTGGATGGTTGCCTGCTCCAGCTTGTCCGCATAATCGCACAGTGCCGGAATGTTGTCCAGTTCGCCTCTCTTGCGCAGCGCACCGCTCCATGCAAAGATAGTTGCAACGGAGTTTGTGGAGGTCTCCTCGCCCTTGAGGTGCTTGTAGTAGTGGCGCTGTACGGTGCCGTGTGCAGCCTCGTACTCGTAGATGCCGTCCGGAGATACCAGAACGGAGGTCATCATCGCCAGAGAACCGTATGCAGTGGAAACCATGTCGGACATTACGTCGCCGTCATAGTTCTTGCAAGCCCAGATGTAACCGCCATTGGAGCGGATCACACGAGCAACTGCATCGTCGATCAGCGTGTAGAAGTACTCAATACCGGCAGCTTCGAACTTCTCCTTGTACTCTGCGTCGAATACTTCCTGGAAAATGTCCTTGAAACGGTGGTCATACTGCTTGGAGATGGTGTCCTTGGTTGCGAACCATACATCCTGCTTCAGATCCAGACCGTAGTTGAAGCAAGCTCTTGCAAAGCCGGCGATGGAATTGTCGATGTTGTGCAGACCCTGAATGATGCCGTCACCGGTGAATTCGTGGATCAGCTGACGGGTCTCGTTGCCGTCCTTATCGGTGAATACCAGCTCAGCCTTGCCGCCGCCCTTTACCTGCATCTCGGTGTTCTTGTAAACGTCGCCGTATGCATGACGAGCGATGGTGATCGGCTGTGTCCATGTCGGGATGTAGGGAGTGATGCCCTTTACGAGGATGGGTGTACGGAATACGGTACCGTCCAGAATTGCACGGATTGTGCCGTTCGGGGACTTCCACATCTGGGAGAGGTTGTACTCGGGCATTCTGGCAGCATTCGGGGTGATGGTTGCGCACTTGACAGCAACACCGTACTTCTTGGTTGCTTCTGCGCTGTCGAATGTTACCTGATCCTTGGTCTTTTCACGATACTCCAGACCGAGGTCATAGTATTCGGTGTTCAGCTCCACATAGGGAGTGATGAGGATGTCCTTGATCCACTGCCAGAGAATTCTGGTCATCTCGTCGCCATCCATTTCGACGAGGGGGGTGGTCATTTTGATTTTATCAGCCATTGGAATTACCTCCATTCAAAATTATACGAAAATCAGATTAGGGAGTGTTGACACTAAAATAATACGCAGATTTTCGAGCACAAATTTAATGCAGCCAAGGCGAAAAGGTGCAGGCAGGCTGTCGCCTGTCAAACCTTTTCAACGCAGGAAGCGTGAAATTTTGCCGAAAAGATGTGTTGTTAGGCTTTGTGTCAACATGACCTAGTCGCCGACCGCAAATACGCCGATGAGAATGATCACAAAACCAATCGCATAGGAAATGATATTTACAGTCTTTTCGGACAGATCCGGCATGAATTTCTTGAGCAGCCACTGAAGAGCGAAGATGATAACAGCAGCAACAAGGATCAGCACCAGATCCTTCCAGGAACGAATGCGGACACGGCGAGCCATAGATTCATAAACTTGCAGCATGGGATGTACCTCCTTATATTTTCTTTACCTGTGATTTATGCGTCATGTTCCCACTACGGTAAACCAGATGATTGCAACTACGGCGATCACAACGTAGAATATCAATTTTACCGTTGTTTCAGAAAGCTGGGGAAAATATTTCGGAAGAAAATAGTTTACAGCAATTGCCAAAACCACGCCGACGATGAGCAGACCGATATCGGAAGGTTTATCGATCCAGTGCGTGCGCACATACCGGAGCATTGCAAGTTCAGTTCCCATGTTAATTCCCCCATAATATGTATTCTCCCGGTCGATCGGCAGAAAGCCGACCGCCGAGTTTGTATGTTACTTCAGGTTCTCTCTTGTATAGTCAAGCAGACCGCCAGCCAGCATGATATCCTTGGTTCTGCCGGTCAGTTCGCACAGAACCGGAATTTCCTTGCCGGTTGTCTTGTTGAGGACGGTAAACTGTGTTTCGCCGGCCTCTACCTTTGCACGGATGTCACTGAGTTCCAGTACATCGCCCTGAGAAATGGCATCGTAGTCTGCCTCGTTGACAAATGTCAGCGGCAGGATACCAGCATTCACAAGGTTTGCACGGTGGATTCTTGCGAAGGACTTCACGAGCACAGCCTTGATGCCCAGATACAGCGGAGCGAGTGCTGCATGCTCTCTGGAAGAGCCCTGACCATAGTTGGAGCCGCCCACGATGATGCTCTTGCCCAGCTCCTTTGCACGGGTCGGGAAAGTCTCATCACAGACTGTGAAGCAGTGCTGGGAGATTGCGGGAATATTGGAACGCAGGGGGAGGATCTTTGCACCAGCCGGCATGATGTGGTCGGTGGTGATATTGTCCTCGACCTTGAGAGAAACCGGTGCTTCGATGGAAGCTTCCAGCGGAGCTGTTTCCGGATAG
>JAZPZJ010000038.1:0-4086 GCA_045544635.1 Oscillospiraceae bacterium | reverse complement strand
TAAGACCCGCTTGGCCTCCGACTTCCCTGACCATAGTTGGAGCCGCCCACGATGATGCTCTTGCCCAGTTCCTTTGCTCTTGTCGGGAATGCCTCATCGCATACAGTGAAGCAGTGCTGGGAAATTGCAGGGATGTTGGAACGCAGGGGCAGGATCTTTGCGCCAGCCGGCATGATGTGGTCAGTGGTGATATTGTCCTCGACCTTGAGGGAAACCGGAGCTTCGATGGAAGCTTCCAGCGGAGCAGTCTCGGGATAGGGCTTGATGTTCGGACCACGCAGGATCTCCACATCCGCTGCCTCTTCTTCAGAAGCCGGCAGAGCGATCATGTTGTCGTTCACGGTGAACTTCTCCGGCAGAACGAATTCGGGCATTTCGCCGATCTCTCTGGGGTCGGTCAGGTAGCCTGTGACTGCGGAAATGGCAGCCAGCTCGGGGGATACCAGATAGATCTGACCATCCTTAGTACCGGAGCGGCCGAGGAAGTTCCTGTTGAATGTACGCAGGGAGATACCGCCGGAATTCGGGGACTGACCCATACCGATGCACGGACCGCAAGCGGACTCAAGGATTCTTGCGCCTGCAGCGATCATGATGGACAAAAGACCCATATCAGCCATCATATTGAGCACCTGCTTGGAGCCGGGAGCGATGGACAGGGAAACGTCCGGATGTACGGTCTTGCCCTTGAGGATATGTGCAACCTTCATCATGTCAAGCAGGGAGGAGTTTGTGCAGGAACCGATGCAGACCTGATCGATCTTCAGCTTGCCGATCTCCTCGCAGCTCTTCACATTGTCCGGAGAATGCGGACATGCAGCCAGCGGCACAAGTTCAGAGAGGTTGATGTCAACCACTTCATCATAAACAGCATCCGGATCTGCGGACTGTTCGCTCCATACTTCGCCTCTGCCCTGTGCTTCGAGGAACTGCTTTGTGATCTCGTCGGACGGGAAGATGGAAGTGGTGGCGCCCAGCTCAGCGCCCATATTGGTGATGGTGGCACGTTCCGGAACGGAGAGAGTCTTAACGCCCTCGCCGCAGTACTCGATGACCTTGCCCACGCCGCCCTTAACGGACAATCTACGAAGTACTTCGAGGATGACGTCCTTTGCAGCAACCCACGGAGAGAGCTTGCCGGTCAGGTTTACCTTGACAACCTGCGGATAGGTGATATAGTATGCACCGCCGCCCATTGCAACAGCAACATCCAGACCGCCTGCACCGATGGCGATCATACCGATACCGCCGCCTGTGGGGGTGTGGCTGTCAGAGCCGATGAGGGTCTTGCCCGGAATGCCGTAGCGTTCCAGATGCACCTGATGGCAGATACCATTGCCGGGACGGGAGAAATGAATGCCATGCTTCTTGGCTACGGAGCCGATGAAACGGTGGTCATCCGCATTCTCAAAGCCATTCTGCAGGGTGTTGTGGTCGATGTAAGCCACACTGCGCTCCGTGCGCACTCTCGGCACGCCCATTGCCTCAAATTCGAGGTACGCCATAGTACCTGTTGCATCCTGTGTCAGTGTCTGGTCGATACGGATACCGATCTCCTGACCCTTGACCGGCTCACCGTCAACGAGGTGTGCACGCAGGATCTTTTCTGTCAAAGTCAAACCCATTGTAATCAATCCTTTCAAAATGATATAGCTTTCCACTATACTTTCTATTTTACTACAAAATCCACTCTTTGTCAAGAATTTCACAAAGAATTTGTGAAAAACTGTTTATCACAAGCGGTGAGCCGCTGCATCCTTTTCTGCACCGTTATTCTTTGGATAAACGGTAGTCTGTGCAGCTTGCATATGGAAAAAGAGGTTGATTTGTCGTAAATGCTGATATTTTGTGAACCATACACAAAACTATTGACATTGCGTTAAAAAGAGTGTATAATATTATCAAAATTCCACGCATCGTGGATAAAGGAGGGACATCATATGAAATTACAGAAACTAGTCGCAATTCTGACCGCCGTGTTGTGCATGGGGACAGCCGGTTGGAGTGTCAGCGCAGCTGAAACCGTAACTTATGAGGGCATTACCTACACCCTGTATGACAACAGTGCCTATGTGGATACCGGCGACAGCTCGAAGATGGACATTGACATTGTAATTCCATCCTATGTGGATGGGCTGCCGGTTACCCGGATTGATGACAGTGCCTTCTATTTCGGAGGGACAAAGCTCCGGACGGTCGTGGTTTCGGAGGGCATTGAGGACATCGGAACAAATGCTTTTGCAACTGCGGGTCAGCTGAAAGAGGTGTCCCTGCCGGCATCGCTTGAGAGCATCGGGAACGGGGCATTTGGAAATTGCAATATGCTCCAGACCATTCACTATGCCGGAACAGAGGAACAATGGGCAGCTCTCACGATCAATGATACAAGTGAAACTTTCCTGAATGCAGAGATTATCTTTGAGAGTGTTTATGAAAGCAAGTATCAGGTTTTTTCCTATGACAAAGCGGATGTCAATGGGGATGGTGTTGTGGATGCTGTAGATGCATCCTATGTACTGCAATATGCAACATATATCGGCACAGGCGGTGACCTCTCCTTGAATGAATACTACCTTGCTTCCCTGGAATAGCAAGAAGAATACGTCCATCCCTCAAAATTGGGGGATGGGCGTTTTTTCTACGATAAGCTGCTGACGGCTTGGGATAACCCAAACTGAAGCGGAAATCCCCCCTTCGCCAAAGGCGTTGGGGGGATCGTGTTTTTATACTTGCGCTGCGAGCAGCAAACCTACCGAACCGGTAAATTCACCCACGCGAATCGCCAGCGCAGGCTCTGCGCTTAATCACCAAAGGAAATGCCCAGATCTCTTGCTGCCTGAACTTCCTGACACTTCGGGTCAACGAGCTTCTTCTTGCCCGCAATGTCCTCCAGCTTGTTGGAGGTGATCTTGCCGTCCACATAGGCAACGGTTCTGCCGAACTTGCCCTCTGCGATCAGCTTTGCGGCATGCACGCCGAACTGTGTTGCCAGCATTCTGTCATACGCCGACGGAGATCCGCCACGCAGCATATGACCCGGCACGCAGACTCTTGCCTCGATGCCGGTACGGGACTCAATGTCCTTTGCAATGCGGTTGGTTGCATTGCCGTTTGCCGCACGGAGCTTCTCACGCTCCTTCTTCTTCATTGCAGCCTCCTGCACGTCGTATACGCCCTCAGCAACCGCCAGAATGGAGAAGGTCTTGCCCTTCACGCTGCGCTTCACTACAGCGTCGCAGACCTTTTCAATGTCATACGGAATTTCGGGAAGCAGGATAATATCCGCACCGCCTGCAATACCGGAATACAGCGTCAGCCAGCCAGCCTTGTTGCCCATGATCTCGCAAACGATGATACGGGAATGGGAAGCTGCCGTGGTATGCAGTCTGTCGATCGCGTCTGTTGCAATGTCCACAGCCGTGTGGAAACCGAAGGTCACGTCCGTGCCGTAGATATCATTGTCGATGGTCTTGGGCAGACCGATGACATTCAGCCCTTCGTCAGCCAGAAGCTTCGAGGTCTTGTGCGTGCCGTTGCCGCCAAGTGTCAGCAGACAGTCGAGCTTTTCACGCTTGTAGGTCTCCTTCATGTTCTTGACCTTGTCCACGTTGTCTTCACCGATGACGGTCATCATCTTGAACGGCTGGCGCTTTGTGCCGAGGATCGTGCCGCCCTGCGTCAGAATGCCCGAGAAATCGGAGGGCTGCATAACCTTGGTCAGTCCATGGATCAGACCATAGTAGCCGTTGGAGATGCCCACGATCTCGACGTTTTCTTCGCCGAATCGCTCAAAGCATGCCTTCGCTACGCCACGGATGGTCGCATTCAGACCCGGACAGTCACCGCCGCTGGTCAGGATACCGATACGTTTTTTCATTGTTTATTCCTCCTTGTTTATGAAATTGGGTTGGAGAATGCGTTTTGACAGAGGACTCTGTGTTCCTGTTCTCCTGCCCAAGAATATGGTCTTTTGGACTTTTCATATTTCATTTGTACCATTTGGTGTAAATGAAACATGGCGCAGGATTCCAAAGGGATCACATCCCTTTGGCAGGGGAAGTCGGAGGCCAAGCGGTCTTAGGAAGG
>JAZPZJ010000037.1:0-7011 GCA_045544635.1 Oscillospiraceae bacterium | reverse complement strand
AGCCCCTTAAGGGGCAGTGTCAGTATTATGCCCTTATAGGGCTTTTTCAAACCACCCGTTCTACGGGTGGTTTTGATTCATACACAATCTTTCCCCCTTAAAATAGAAAGCCCATCAGCATTTTGTCCATGACATCGGCATTAAGGCAAATCGCTGCTCTGTGATTCATTCAGAAATATCGCATGCTGCAGCGGACCGCTGCAGCTACCAAGATCAAGCATTGCGGATAATGCGGCTGCAACGTATGCCTTTGCACAATTCACTGCGGTGCGCAAATCATTTCCCTTTGCAAGGTTTGATGCAATCGCACTGGAGAGCGTACAGCCCGTGCCATGTGTATTCGGATTGTCAATTCGTTTTCCCGCAAACCATATCGTTTCATCGCCGGTAACCAGCAGATCATCTGCGCCATGGCTGCTGTGTCCCCCTTTCAGCAGAACTGCGCAGCCGTAGGTTTGCTGGATGAAAGCTGCTGCTTGTTCCATATCCGCCTTATCCGCTATCTCCATACCTGACAGCACTTGCGCTTCGGGAATATTCGGCGTGATTACTGTTGCGAGGGGAAATAATTTTTCCTTGAGCAAAGTGACCGCTTCCTCGGAGATCAGTCTTGCGCCGCTTGTGGCGATCATTACGGGATCGATGACGATATTCTGGGGTCTGTAGATTTGCAGTCTGTCTGCAATCACTTCGATCAGTGCAGCGCTCGATGTCATGCCGATCTTGACAGCGTCGGGGAAAATATCCGTAAAAACAGCGTCAAGCTGCAGCTTCAGAAAATCCGGTGTTACCGCAGAGATCGCAGTGACTCCCTGAGTATTCTGCGCAGTGAGTGCTGTGATGGCACTCATGCCGTACACACCATTTGCAAGCATCGTTTTCAGATCTGCCTGAATTCCTGCGCCGCCGCTGCAATCGCTTCCGGCAATTGTGAGTACGGTTTTACACTTGCTGTAATGCATGGAATGCCTCCTTTAGTTCTGCTGCAGCTTTACATGGATCAGGTGCTTTCATGATCGCTGAGACCGCACAAATTCCGGCAATGCCGCTGCCTTTCAGGATGGCGATGTTTTCCTTGTTGAGTCCACCGATGGCGTTGACGGGAATTGGCACAGCCGCCACGATTTCGTTCAGTGTATCGACGGAGGTCAGTACGGTTTTCACTTTTGTTGTGGTCGGATAGATTGCACCCACACCCAGATAATCCGCCCCCTGTACATGGGCTTCGAGTGCCTGTGGTACGGTCTTTGTAGTTGCACCAACAATTTTATGATTACCCAGCAGCTTTCGTGCAATAGCAACCGGCAGATCGGATTGCCCCACATGTACCCCCTCTGCATTCATTGCAAGGACAATATCCACCCGGTCATCAATGATCAGGGGAATGTGATAGTGCTGCGTGATAGCATGCACTTTCTCTGCAAGGGCAAGATATTCTCTTGTGGTTCTGTCCTTTTCCCGCAGCTGAAGGAGGGTCACACCGCCCCTGCAGGCAGCTTCCGTGCGGTGCAGGAATTCTTCTTCGGACAATCCTGTGCTGTCCGTGATAAAATACATCGTTGTGTCAAGCTGTTTCATATGCACCTCACAGAAAGATATAATCATTAAGTACGGGCTGCAGCCCATCCGCAGCGATGTCACGATACATCACATCCAGAGAACGGGCGTCATTGATCTCAAATTGTTCATCGCCCTCTGTTCCAACGGATTCTGAGCCGGAATATTTGCTTTCATGGTCGCCGATTCCGGTCGATACACCGGCAGAGACCTTGGTTGCAGCGATCTTTACAATGCCGTTGCGGAAGCTTTCGCTCTCTCTGGAGGATACCGTAACTCCCACAAACGGCAGGAAAATACGATATGCACAGAGAATCTGACAAAGCTGTGTTTCGTGCACATCCAGCGGATTGATCGATTCATTATTCACAATGGGGCGGAGTCTCGGACAGGAGAGGGAAAACTCTGCGTGGGGGTATTTCCGCTGCAGATAATATACATGCAGCGCACTGGCCAGTGCATCCTTGCGAAAATCCGCAAGACCCAGCAGTGCGGATACAGCCACACCACGCATACCGCCCATCAGGGCACGTTCCTGTGCATCAAAGCGATAAGGGAATACCCGTTTGTGTCCCAGCAAATGCAGTTCGGAATAACGGCTGCTGTCGTACGTTTCCTGAAAGACTGTCACATAGTCCGCACCGCATTCGTGCAGATAGCGGTATTCTTCCGTATTAACCGGATAGATCTCCAGTCCCACCATGCGGAAATACTTTCGTGCCAGCTTGCATGCTTCGCCAATGTATTCAATATTGCTTCGACTCCGGCTTTCGCCTGTGAGAATGAGGATCTCCTCCATGCCGCTTTGCTGAATGATCCGCATTTCATGTTCGATCTCATCCAGATCAAGCTTCATCCGACGGATGTCATTGTAGCAGTTGAATCCGCAGTAGACGCAGTAATTATCGCAGTAATTGGCGATATACAGCGGCGTGAAAAGATAAACGGTATTCCCGAAATGTTTCGAGGTTTCAAGCCGGGCACGCTGTGCCATCTCTTCTATAAATGGCTCTGCGGCAGGGGAGAGGAGTGCCTTCAGATCTTCAATCGTACATATCTCATGCCGGAGGGCAGCTTTTACATTTTCTGCCGTGTAGTGCAAAGGATCATAGGCTTCCATTTCACCAAGGACTTTGCGCATGATGTCGGATTCGATCCGTTCCATGCCCTCCATGTATGCCATATGATCCGTACGGCTTGCAGGATCCTGTTCCAGACGATGCTTCTTTTCGAGTACTGCAGGGGACAGATGTCTGCCGTCCACATAGAATCTGTTGTCCATATGCCACCTCAATCCCGGAGAAAGCCTGTCAGCGGATCGGATGCGGAAGCACCACGGGTCAGTACACGTCCGAGTCCGGAGAGATACGCCTTGCGTCCGGCTTCGACGGCTTGCTTAAAAGCTGCCGCCATCATGGGCAGATCACCTGCGGTTGCAAGGGCAGTATTTGCCATGATTGCCGCTGCACCCATTTCCATCGCTTCGCAAGCCTGCGAAGGCTTTCCGATGCCGGCATCGACAATGATGGGCAGATCGATCTCATCAATCAGAATACGGATGAATTCTTTCGCAGCAAGCCCCCTGTTCGACCCGATGGGAGCGGCAAGCGGCATGACTGCTGATGCACCGGCATTGACCAGATCACGGGCAGCATACAGGTCCGGATACATATAGGGGAGCACCACGAAGCCTTCTTTTGCGAGAATTTCCGTAGCTTTGATGGTTTCGTTGTTGTCGGGGAGAAGGTATTTTGTGTCACGCATGATTTCGATCTTAACGAAATTTCCGCATCCGATCTCACGGGCTAGTCTTGCAATACGGACAGCTTCCTCCGCTGTTCTTGCACCCGAGGTGTTCGGCAGGAGCGTCACACCCTCCGGGATATAGTCGAGAATGTTTTCCTGTTCCTTGGTATTGGCACGGCGTACTGCAAGCGTTATGATCTGTGCACCGGCATCACGCACGGCTGCTTCGATCAGATGCAGGGAGTATTTCCCCGATCCCAGAATGAAACGGGAATTAAATTCATGTCCTCCCAAAATCAGTTTATCTTCCATCGTAAAATCCTTTCTATACATCATATTGTTGTGCAATCAGACGCAGGACTGTATTTGCCTGATGGGCAGCGCAGAGCATGACCCTCGGTGCAAAGAGTGTGCCGTCCTGTGTCACATCGCTCTTCCCATCGCCGCAGAGATAGAGATTCCTTCCAAGCCTTCTGGTACGGATCGCATTACCCGAATGCAGTCCGGACATGCCGGATGCGGCGACGATATATTTGTCGGGAAATTGTTCTGCGACGCCATTAACCAGCATCGCCTTGCTTTCGGCACTGTCAAAACATTCGCAGATGATACTGCAATCCGCAAGCAGCGAGAGATTTTCCTCCGTCAGCTTCACCGTATCCGTGATGACACGGCAAAATGGCGCAATTTCGGAAAGAATCTGCCACATGGCATCGGTTTTATACATACCGATCTGGGAAACAACGTACTGCTGACGGTGGAGATTGGATACATCCACCCGATCAAAGTCGATCAGATACAACGTTCCCACGCCCGCCCTTGCAAGGGCGATTGCCACGTTTGAACCGAGTCCCCCAAGACCGCATACCGCTACCGATGCCGCAGAGAAGCGTTCCTGCAATGCTTTGCCATGGCGTTCTTCCAATGTACTGTACCATGTTTCTTTTGTCATATCAGCCCCCTCCGACAAAGCTTACAATTTCAACACTGTCGCCATCCTGTAAAACAGTGGTTTCATACTGTGATTTCGGTAGTATATCGCCGTTTACTTCCACTGCAATGCGCTTTGCATCGAATCCGTGCGCCTCAAGATACGCTGCAATCGTCATGCCGTCGGCATGTTTGTTCTCACCGTTGATCTTTACCATGAGATCACCTCACAGAATGTCGATGTATTCGCTCTCGAGTGCCTTGTTCATACTTCTGACGGCGCAGAATTTACCGCACATGGAGCAGCTTTCTTCAATTTCAGGCTTTCTGTCATCACGGATTTTCTTTGCAGTTTCAGGATCAATGGCGCATTCCCACTGCTTATCCCAATCAAATGTCCTGCGTGCGTCAGCCATTGTATCGTCAAGATCCCGTGCGTGGGGGATATGCTTTGCGATATCGGCGGCGTGAGCGGCGATTTTGGATGCGATGATTCCTTGCTTTACATCTTCTACATTCGGGAGTGCAAGATGTTCGGCAGGTGTCACATAACAAAGGAATGCCGCACCTGATGCCGCCGCAACCGCACCGCCGATGGCAGAGGTGATGTGGTCGTAGCCGGGAGCAATATCCGTGACAAGCGGACCGAGCACATAGAACGGTGCACCCATGCAGATGGTCTGCTGCAGCTTCATATTCGCTTCGATCTGGTCAAGCGGCATATGCCCCGGTCCTTCGATCATGACCTGAACATCCCTTTCCCATGCCCTTTTGGTAAGCTCTCCAAGCCGGACAAGCTCCTCGATCTGGCAGACATCGCTTGCATCGGCAAGACATCCCGGACGGCAGGCATCGCCGAGGGAAATCGTTACATCATATTCACGGCAGATCTCCAGAATCTCGTCATAATACTCATAGAATGGATTCTCATTTCCCGTCATGCTCATCCATGCAAAAACAAGCGATCCGCCACGGGATACAATGTTCATTTTCCGTTTGTGTTGCCGGATCTGCTTGATCGTTTTGCGGGTGATGCCGCAGTGAAGCGTCACGAAATCAACGCCATCCTCTGCGTGAAGCCGTACCACATCAATGAAATCCTTTGCAGTAAGTGTTGCAAGATCCCGCTGGTAGTGAATCACGCTGTCGTAAACAGGGACAGTTCCGATCATTGCAGGGCATTCATCGATGAGCTTCCGGCGGAACGGCTGTGTATTGCCGTGAGAGGACAAGTCCATAATTGCCTCTGCACCCATATCTACCGCAGTTATGACCTTTTTCATCTCGATGTCATAGTCCTTGCAATCCCTTGATACACCGAGATTGACGTTGATTTTTGTGCGGAGCATCGAACCGACACCATTTGGATCAATGCATTTGTGAAGTCTGTTGGCACAGATTGCAATCTGTCCCTTTGCTACGAGATCACGGATTTCTTCCGGTGTACGGAATTCCTTTGCGGCAACCGTCCGCATTTCATTTGTGATGATCCCTTTTCTTGCCGCTTCCATTTGTGTTTTGTACATTGCTTACCTCCATAAAGATATTGTATTTAACCAAAAAGGGAAGCTACCGATTTCGATAGCTTCCCATTTCTGCATAAAAAATGCACCGACGTGCAAGCGTCAGTGCTTTACAGTCGTCCCTACGTTGGCATTATCCAAATCAGGTTACCGGTCGAGGGTTACACCCTCCTCTCAGCCTGTTACACAAGCTCCCGTGTTTGTATTCATTTAAAGTGTGATTTGATTATACATCATTTTTTGACAAATGTCAAGAGGGGAGAAGGAATTTATATTACGCAATAAAAAACGAACACTCGAAATCGAGTGTTCGTTTTTTTACCCAAATGGTGACCCGTACGGGAATTGAACCCATGATTCCGCCGTGAAAGGGCGGTGTCTTAACCTCTTGACCAACGGGCCGTATGGTAGCGGCAGCAGGATTCGAACCAGCGACCTTTCGGGTATGAACCGAGCGCTCTAGCCAACTGAGCTATGCCGCCACGCTAGCTGTGTGTCTCACAGCTTTTATATTATAGCATAATTCGGACATGTTGTCAATAGCTTTTTTAAAAAAATCTATTTATCTATGTTTTGCACAACAATCATTGTTGAAATGTTGATGCAAAAGTTCGGAATGGCAAATACAGAAAAAACTTGACATTTGTCAGTGATTGTGTTATGCTGAAATTATACAGATATCGTGTGGATGCTGTAATAAATATAATCTGGTATAAAGCGGATATCGGACTCCATCCTGCTTTGTCCATTGGAAGGTGAGTGAATATGACAAAACATCGTATCATAACCATCAGTCGTCAGTTCGGCAGCGGCGGAAGAACCATCGGCAGACAGCTTGCTGAAAAACTTGGGATCCCATGCTACGACAATGAACTGATCGATAAGCTTGCAGAAGAAAGCGGCTTTGCAAAGGATTATATTGCCGAACGTGGAGAATATACCCCACATGCCAACTGGTTCCTGAATGCCTTTTCTACCAGCCGTAGTCCCTATCCAAGCAATCAGGACTACCTCTGGAACACGCAGTGCAGGATCATTACAGAGCTTGCGGAGCAGGGAAGCTGTGTGATTGTCGGACGCTGTGCGGATTATATTCTGCAGGAGCGTGCAGACTGTCTCCGTGTGTTTATTCATGCTGATTTGGAGAAACGTGCAGAGCGCATTGTGAAGCTCTATGGTGAAAGCGACGATGCACCGGAAAAGCGTCTGCTCGACAAGGATAAGCGCCGCAGCGCCTATTACCGATTCTATACGG
>JAZPZJ010000036.1:0-7755 GCA_045544635.1 Oscillospiraceae bacterium | reverse complement strand
TGCATTCAGCGGCTCCCATCAGGATGCGATCGCAAAGGGTATGCACTGGCGTGAAGAAAAGAACTGTGAACACTGGACAGTTCCCTATCTCCCGATTGACCCGACGGATGTCGGCAGAGTATACGAGGCAGATGTGATCCGTATCAACAGTCAGTCCGGTAAGGGCGGTATCGGTTATCTGCTCGAAACACAGTTCGGTCTGGATCTCCCGAAGGCAATGCGTGAGGAATTCGGTTACATCGTTAAGGGCGTATCTGATCGTGGTCATAGAGAGCTGCAGCCGACTGAGGTACATGATATTTTCCGTGAAACCTATGTCAACATCGCAGCACCGCTGGAGTATAAGGAAACCCATTACGTTCAGAAGGACGGTATTCAGGCGCTCGTTACTTGTGCAATGAACGGCGAAGAACAGACCGTCCATGCATCCGGCAACGGCAGACTCGATGCTGTAAGCAACGCAGTCAAGAAGTTCCTGAATCTCGAATATACGATCAAAACTTATACAGAACATGCACTGACAGTTTCCTCCAAGTCCGATGCTGTATCCTATGTTGGTATCGAGACAGAGGACGGCAAGGTTTACTGGGGTGTTGGTCAGAAGCAGGATATTTCCGATTCTTCTGTATATGCGCTCTTCAGTGCACTGAACCGCTATTTTGCGGCAAACGAGAAGTAATTTCATGCTGATCAAAATGACAAAATTTATTGCTTGTTTTCAATGAATGCTGCAGCCTGATTCCGTGAAAGCGGAGTCGGGCTATGGCTGTTTTATGGAAAGGAAAATCGTATGACTTCATATATTCCGCTTGATGGTGTCTGGGAGTTCCTCGATGACCAGCAGAAGCGATTCACCGGCTTTCCTCCGAAAGCTGAGGATTTCAATGACACAATCCATCTTCCCAGCACGACCGCACAGGCAAAGAAGGGCATTCCGAACCCTAAGCGTAAGGATGGGTATTTGACAGAGGTTTACCCTTACAAGGGAAATGCATGGTTCCGCACTGTGGTCGAAACACCGGTGGAACACCACAGAAATGCTACACTTTACATGGAACGAACCCGTGTGTCCGAGGTCTGGGTCAATGGTGTACGGATCGGAACGAACAATAGCCTTTGCACACCGCACAGCTATGATCTCTCCGCTTTTTCCGCATGCGATAAGCTTGAAATCTGCATCCGTGCGGATAACAGCAGCTATCCCACAAAAGGCGGACATATGACCTCCCCCGATACGCAGACGAACTGGAACGGCATTCTTGGCAGTTTCTATCTCCGGTTTTCCGACCATCCTTGCAGGATCAACCGGATCAAGGCGATTCCGGATGCAAAAAACCACAGAGTACGGCTTGTATTTCATACAAACAGCACTGCAAATTTCGGCTGGATCAACGGACAGTGGGAAAATGCTGACGGCATCACTACATTGATAGAGGAGTTGGAATTTTCATTCAGCCGTACGAGTGACGGCACTGTTTATGCGGACATTCCGCTTGGAAAGGATGCTCCGCTATGGGATGAGTACCATCCCGTCATCTGCCGGATGAAGGTGCTCGTTTCCGATTGCGAAGAGAAGGAAGTCATCTTCGGTCTGACAGATTTCCGTGCGGACGGGCATCAGTTCACCAATCACGGAAAGCCCGTATTCCTGCGTGGCAAGCATGATGGTATGATCTTCCCGATTGAGGGGGCAGCTCCTATGGACGTGGAAGGCTGGATAAAGGTCATGAAAACTGCGAAAGCCTATGGCATCAACCATTACCGCTTTCACACCTGCTGTCCGCCGGAGGCGGCTTTCCTTGCTGCCGATCTGCTGGGTATTTATATGGAGCCGGAGATCCCGTTCTGGGGAAATATCCATGCAACCGATGATCCGGAATACAATGCGCAGGAACAAGGTTACCTGATTGCAGAGGGCAAGCGGATTCTCGAAGAATATGGCAATCATCCGTCCTTTGCGATGTTCTCCCTCGGCAATGAATTATGGGGCAGTCCGGAGCGCATCGCTGAAATTCTCCGGTTCTATCGAAAGGATGAATCACGCATCCTGTTCACACAGGGCTGCAATAATTTCCAGTTCTTCCCGAATATCCTCCCCGAGGATGATTTCTTTGTCGGTGTGCGTCTTGACAAAGAACGATTAATTCGTGGATCCTATGCAATGTGTGACGCTCCGCTCGGACATGTACAGACAGCACGCCCCTCTACGATGCACAATTATGATAGATACATCCGTCCGGAAATTTCAGCTTCTTCCGATCTCTCCGGTGCAGCGCAGGAAATTGAGATCCAGTATGGTACTGGGGTCAGGAAAGTCCGCATGGATCAGGCTGGCGGTGGACTTGTACCGGATAAGCCTGTAGTGACGCACGAGATCGGACAGTACTGCACCTATCCGGATTTCAGGGAAATCGAAAAGTACACCGGTGTCCTGCAGGCACGGAATTTTGAGATTTTCCGTGAACGTTTGCAGAATAAGGGTATGCTGCATATGGCAGAGGATTTCTTCAACTGTTCCGGTCAGCTTGCCGTGCAGTGTTACAAGGAAGAGCTTGAAGCAGCAATGCGTTCAGAATATGTCGCAGGCTTCCAGATCCTCGATATTCAGGATTTTTCCGGACAGGGTACGGCTCTGGTCGGCATTCTGGATGCATTCATGGACAGCAAGGGATTGGTTACCCCCGAAACATGGCGTGGGTTCTGCTCCGATCATGTGCTTCTGGCGCAGTTTCCTTCCTATGTCGTTTATGCAGGCGAGGATTTTTCAGCAAAGATTTCGCTTCGCTATTATGGGCATGAAGAACTCCATGGTCAGGTGATGTGCCGCTTTATTCTTGGTGATGAAGTAATCACAGAAATCCCCGTACAAGCGGATATTACCGGGCAAGGCTTGTTCCATCTTGGCAGCATCAGCTTCCGTATGCCGGAATATACAGCTGCAAAACGCATGACCCTCTCCCTGGAAATGGGTGATCTTGCAAATTCTTATGAAATTGAAATCTTCCCGCAGCAGGACTTCCCTGCGCTCACAGCGGATGGCGTATGCGTGACAAACGATTGGATGCAAGCGACTCAAGCGCTGGAGGAAGGAGGAAAAGTACTCTTCTTCCCGAATGAAATCAAGGAAGCGATTGAAGGCTTCTACTGTACAGATTTCTGGTGCTATCCAATGTTCCGGAGTATTTCGGAAAGCATGGATCGACCCGTTCCTGTCGGAACCATGGGTCTGCGTATCGACAAGCAGCATCCGGCTCTGGATGGTTTCAATTCCAAATCATGGAGCACACCGCAGTGGTATGATATTGTATCCCATGCGAATTGTGCAATTCTGGATGACACAGTGATCGAACCGATTGTTCAGATGATCGATAATTTCGAGCGCAACCACCGTCTTGGCATTCTGTTTGAATGCAGGGTCGGTCAGGGATCTCTGTTGGTCTGCACCTCTAGGCTTTCGGAGATCGCAGACAGACCGGAGGCTGCACAGTTTGCAAAGGGCATTCTCTCCTATGCAGCATCCGACCAGTTCGCACCGGCAGTGCATGCAGAAATCGCTGCACTTTCAACTATTTTTGGCAAAGCAGATAAGGAGTAAAACAATGAAAAAAGTACCGTTTCTGACAAAGGAGCAGGTGGAAGAGATCGCACAGCGCTTCCCCACCCCGTTCCATATCTATGATGAAAAAGGCATCCGTGAAAATGCACGTCTGGTGCAGAAGGCTTTTGCTTGGAATAAGGGCTATAAGGAATACTTCGCAGTTAAGGCAACGCCCAATCCGTTCCTTTTGAAGATTCTGCAGGAAGAAGGCTGCGGCGTGGACTGTTCCTCCCTGACTGAGCTGCAGATGGCGGATGCATGCGGGTTTTCCGGCAGTGATATCATGTTCTCTTCCAATGTAACACCGGAGGAGGATTACAGACTTGCCTATGATCTGGGCGCATACATCAATCTGGATGATCTGACGCATGTGGACTATCTTGACCGGCTGACCGGCATTCCGGAGACCATCTCCTGCCGTTTCAATGCAGGCGGACAGTTCAAAATTTCCACGGCAATTATGGATAGCCCGCAAGATGCAAAATACGGTCTGACCCGTGAGCAGATGTTCGAAGCGTTCCGCAAGCTTAAGGAAAAGGGGGCTAAGTATTTTGGTATCCATTCCTTCCTTGCATCCAATACAGTCACCAATGAATATTATCCCACACTGGCAAAACAGCTGTTCCAGCTTGCAGTTGAGCTGCATGAGGAGACCGGCGCAGAGATCAAGTTCATCAATCTTTCCGGCGGTGTAGGTGTTGCATACCATCCGGATCAGACACCGAACGATATTCTTGCCATTGGTGAGGGCGTACGCAAAGTCTTTGAGGAAATCCTCGTTCCGGCTGGCATGGGAGATGTTGCGATTTTCACCGAAATGGGACGTTTCATGATGGCACCCTACGGACATCTGGTGACAAAGGTGCTGCACAAGAAGCATATCTACAAGGAATATGTCGGCGTGGATGCATGTGCGGCAAACCTCATGCGTCCGGCAATGTACGGTTCCTATCATCATATCACTGTCCTCGGTAAGGAGGATGCAGAATGCACCTATCTGTGCGATGTGACAGGCGGTCTTTGTGAGAATAATGACAAATTTGCCATTGACCGTATGCTTCCCCCGATTGAAATTGGTGATATGCTTGTCATCCACGATACCGGTGCGCACGGCTTTGCAATGGGCTATAACTACAACGGCAAGCTCCGTTCTGCAGAGCTACTGTACTGCGAGGATGGCACAGTGAAGATGATCCGCCGTGCAGAAACTCCGGCTGATTATTTTGCAACGTTTGATTTCTGTGATATCATGGACAAATACCTCAAGTAAAAAAACGGGCTCTGCTGAAACATATCAGCAGAGCCTTTTTCATCTGGAAAACCACGGAATACAGCGATTTACTTTTTTACAATATGCTGTGTAATCTGCTCCATACAGATTTGTCAGCCATTTTTCTTCTGTTTGCATCATCAGGATTGTCATGAATCCCCAGAATACGGGCGGCAGCATAAGCAGCCAGAGATTATGCGGGAGCATCAGAATTCCGGTCAGACAAATTGCAATTCCCGAGTAGATTGGATTGCGGACATAGGCATAGATCCCCGTTGTGGCTAGTTTGTTGCTGCGGATATCATCACCGATTTTGTTCAGAAAAATCGCTGCAAACCAGATCACGGTTCCATAGATTATCAGAATGCAGCCGGCGATAACCATCGGCATGCGAAACGCAGAAATATCCCCTGATTTCAGAAGGGGCATTCTTGCAAGGATTACCCCCAATACTGTCAGCAAGCTGATGATGATTACATAAATCGGACCGACACCATAGCGTGGGAGGTGGTTTCTTTGTTTCATTTGCGTTTCTCTCCTTTTTTCTTATTTCTCTGGTAGAACAGATGCACTCTTGCAATCACATACAGGACACAGAGTACCGTAACACCTGTATCAGCAAAGATGGAAAGCCACATATTGGCGAAGCCTGCAAATCCAAGCAGCATAATCAGCAGCTTGACACCCAGCGCAAATGCTACGGTGATTTTAGCAGTGCTGTTCACCCGCTCTGCAATTTCAATTGATGTCAGGATCGCCTCAGGATCGGAGGAAAGAAATACCACATCCGCAGCTTCCATTGCGGCATCCGCACCGCTGCCCATTGCAGCGCCTACATCCGCACCGGAGAGCACAGGTGCATCGTTGATGCCATCGCCAACAAAGAGAACACCGCCATGTTCTTTGCGGATCTTCTCCATGTACTCGGGTTTTTCGGTCGGCAATAGTCCGGCATGTGTTTCAGCGATTCCGAGAAGCCCGGAAATCTCATTTGCATTTACCTCGTGATCCCCTGTCAGCATCACAGTATGCAATCCACGTTCCCGCATCCCCTTCACAGCGGAAGCCGCATTCGGCTTTGGCAGATCTGCGAGCACGATACAGCCAAGATATGTTCCATCCGCTGCAGTGTGAACATGCGTGCCGGTTGCGGAAACTTCCGGAACAGAAATTCCCATCTCAGTCAGAAGCTTTGCATTACCGCATACGATCTTCCGACCATTCCAATTTCCTGTGATTCCCTTACCAGCAATTTCATATATGTCATTCGCCGGTACAACCGGAATTTCGTTCTCTGCAGCAAACTCGAGAATGCTTTTTGCAATCGGATGCGCAGAGCTTGCTTCGCAGGATACACACGCTGCGATCAGCTCCGTCATGTCACAATGATTTGTTTCAACTGTTCTGACCGAAAATCTGCCGTTTGTCAGTGTTCCGGTTTTGTCCATGACCACAGCCTTGATGTTCGAAAGCACTTCAAGAGAAATACCATCCTTGAAGAGAATTCCCATTGTGGAACCGGCGCCGATACCAGAGAAAAATGCCAGCGGAACACTCAGCACCAGCGCACAAGGACAACTGATCATCAGGAAATTCAGTGCCGTATAGATCCAGTGTGACCAATTGCCAGTCACCAGTGAAGGAACGATGGCTGTCAGAAGTGCAACAGCGACAACGATCGGAGTGTAGATCCTTGCAAACCGTGTAATAAACCGGTCAATCTTTGGTTTTCCGGCAGCTGCAGATTCAACACTCTCGAGTATGCGGCTTACCATGGAATTCTGAAGCGTTGCACTTGCACGTAGTTCCAGAACCCCGGATAGATTAATACAACCGGACATCACAGTATCCCCTTCACTGACCTGCAGCGGAACCGGTTCGCCCGTCATTGCGGAAGTATCGAGCGCACTTTCACCTTTTGTCACCACACCATCAACAGGAATGCGGTCACCTGCACGCACCAGAAGAGTATCTCCGATTCTGATTTCCTGCGCTGGAATTGTCTCAAATTGCGTCCCGTTCTTTCGCAGTGCTGTTTCCGGACGCAGATCAATTGCGTCCATCACTGCCTTTCTGCTGCGGTTTACTGCAAGATGCTCAAACAGCTCGCCGATCCGGAAGAACAGCATCACACCGGCAGCTTCCTCCCAGCAGCCAATGGCAAGTGCACCGATCGTGGCAACACTCATCAGGAAGTTCTCATCAAAAATCTGTCCCTTACCAATGCTTTTGATCGAATTCAGAAGCACTTCCCATCCCATTACCAGATATGCGATCAACAGGAACACTTTAGAGATGATTTCCTGCTGCAGGAACAGTTCTGCTGCAATTCCGACTAAGAACAGCAGAACACCCATACCAAGGAGCAGAAACTCTTTCTTGTGATGATCGTGTAAATGCGCATGATGATGTTTCTGTGCTGTTCGCTCCCGGAATATGACGCCATCCTCAATTGCATCCGCTGTTTTTTGAATGCGATCCAAGAGACCATCCGTTTCTGCAGCATCCAGATGAAGCTGCTTTGTGGGAAGGGACAGACTGACATTTCGGATCCCCTCCAGCTTCCCGATCGCACGTTCTATCTCTGCCGCACAATGCGGACAGTCCAGGTTTTCTATTTCATAAATGACTTTCATGCTCCACCTCTTAAATTGAATATTTGAACCTCTGTTCAAGTGTATTATATCACATCACATATGATTTGTCAATACTTTTTTTGAATTTTCTCTAGAAAAAAGAGATTCCAGATGAAATGCTCCCCTTTTGTTAGATAATGTGGTATAATAAAGATATACCGGAAATCAAGTCTAACGAAAGGGGGCATTTTTATGCCAAAAGGAATACCGAACAAGAAGTATACAGCGGAGTTTAAAATCAAGGTAGTGGA
>JAZPZJ010000035.1:0-9890 GCA_045544635.1 Oscillospiraceae bacterium | reverse complement strand
CCATCTGTGCTTCCTTGAAGGAACGTGCCAGCTCCTTGACGCTGGTCACAGCTGTACCGATGCCCACATTGACACGGGTATAGAACTCACTGGAAAGCGAAGTCGGATCGTAGCCATGTCGTTCTGTGAGCCAAGGAGTTGAGTAGATTTCTTGTCTTCCTAAGACCGCTTGGCCTCCGACTTCCATCTGTGCTTCCTTGAAGGAACGTGCCAGCTCCTTGACGCTGGTCACAGCTGTACCGATGCCCACATTGACACGGGTATAGAACTCACTGGAAAGCGTATCGGAGATCGAACGTGCCAGATTCTCCAGATCCTTGGATTCTACAGTGCTCTTGATCTCCTTAACGAGCACGATGTCATTCTCGGTAATATTGAACACAAAATCCTTGTTCTTATCGGGGAACAGATTCTGAATGACATCATACGCAGAAATATCATTCGAAGAAACAATACGAATGAGCAGTACCACACGGCTGATCTCTGCATTGAAGTGCAGCTCTCTTGCCTTGATGACAATGTCACCGGGAAGCACATTATCCAGAACAACGTTCTTGATGAAGTTGTTTCTGTCGTACTTCTCATCATAATACTGCTTGATATTGGACAGTGTAATCGCAAGGATATTCGCATACTTGGACGCATTTTCGTCCGTGCCCTCTACAAATACCGCATAATCCGGCTTTGCATGCGGACCGAACGGCTTATATGTATAGCCGTCACGGATAAAGATATCATTGGTATCGCTCAAATCCAGGGACACAAATTCATTTGTCGTTCCGATCTTTGTCAAGTCGCTGCATGCGATGATGGTTGCATTTTCATCCACAACACCGATGGTTGCGTCCATCGTATCACGCATCTGGTGAACAAGTCCCTGAAACAGTCTGTTGGACATAGTCTGACTTCCTTCCGTATTTTATATTTTACATACACTCGTTAACTGCATTTCTCTACATATTACAAATTGTAACATATAGTTGTGAAAGCATCATGAACATAGTGTTAATTTTTTATGATTTACCGTGAAAACGGCAAATATTTTCCCCTTGGTTTGTGAATTCGTCACAAACCAAGGATGGAAACTGTAACCATTTGGTAACTTTTCAGAAGATTTCCGGTTCACTGCCGCAGATCACATTGCCTCGGGGCAGTCGATCTTCAGGATGGACATTGCATTGCGCAGTGTCTGGCCAACTGCACGGCAGATTGCCGTTCTTGCTTCACGAAGTGCCTCTGTTTCGGCATTTTTTACGCTGCAAGCGTCATAGAACTTGTGGAAGAGCGTTGCAAGCTCCGTTGCATACTTGGTCACTCTGGACGGATCATATACCTTTGCAGCTGCCTCAAGCTCTGCCGGGAACTGTGCCAGATGGCGGATCAGCTCGATTTCCTGTGTAGTTTCCGGTGCCGGAAGTGCAGAAATGGGAGTTCCCTCCAGATACAGGCCTTCCTGCTTGAGGTTGCGCAGGATGCTGCAGATTCTTGCATGGGCATACTGTACATAGTATACCGGATTCTGGGAGGTCTGCTCTACTGCCAGATCCAGATCAAATTCGAAATGGGTATTTGCTTCACGCATATTAAAGAAGAAGCGTGCTGCATCGAGCGGGATATCCTCGAGCAGAGTAACGAGTGTGATCGCCTTGACGCTTCTCTTGGAGAGCTTTGCCACCTCACCGTTCCGGAGCAGGATAACCATCTGCATGAGAACAACATCGAGGTTGTTCACATCCACATCAAGTGCCTTGAGGGCAGCCTTCAGGCGAGGCACATAACCATGGTGGTCGGCACCGAGGACATTGATCGCCTTGTCAAACTTTCTGGTCACGAGCTTATCGCAGTGGTAAGCGATATCCGGTACGATGTAGGTGGGGATGCCGTTTGCACGGACGAGCACGAAATCCTTGTCCGCGCCGAACTCGGACGCCTTGAACCAGATCGCACCCTCCTGCTCATAGGTATAGCCCTTTGCCTTGAGTGCATCCACAATCTTCCAGACGCTGCCGTCTGCATGAAGGGCACTTTCACGATACCAGTTATCGTATTCCACACGGTATTTCTTCAGGTCACGTTCGAGACCTGCCACATTCTTCGGAAGAGCATATGCCACCAATGCATCACGGCGGGTCTTGCTGTCAACATTCACATAAGCGTCGCCGTTTTCTTCCGCAAAGCCCTCTGCATGGGCAATGATATCAGGGCCATGGTATGCATCTTCCGGCATTTCCACGCCGTCCTGATACTTCTGGAGGTAGCGGACTTCCAGAGAAGTTGCAAACTTTTCGATCTGGTTGCCGGCGTCGTTGACATAGAACTCACGCTCCACATCCCAGCCCGTCCATTCGAGCAGTGCGGAAATACCGTCACCAAGTGCTGCACCTCTTGCGTTGCCGACATGCATCGGACCTGTGGGATTTGCAGAAACGAATTCCACGAGGGCACGCTTGCCCTTGCCGCCGTCGGTCTTACCATAATCATCCGCATCGTTCAGGACTGCCTGCACGGTATCGGTGAACCAGTTCTTCTGCAGGAAGAAATTGATGAAGCCGGGACCTGCGATCTCTACTCTCTCGAAGTAGGTGCCTGCAAAATTCAGGCTTTCTGTCAGCATTTCTGCAATCTTTCTCGGGGGCATCCGCAGCGCCTTAGCGGAAACCATTGCAATATTAGCAGCAAAGTCGCCGTGGGACTTATCTGCCGGAACCTCGATCTTGAATGCAGGGATCGGCTCGGACGGAACCTTCTCCTCCGCTACCAGCGCACCCAATGCCTGCAGCAGCATTTCACGCAGCTGCTCCTGTGCCGCCGCCATCATATTTGTCATAATTGCTCCTCCTATATCTCGTTTTTTCTGACTTCCAGATGAATTTCATTATCGGACAGGAGTGTCGAATTCCCGTCCACTGTATAGCGCATCGCCAGCGTGCCGCCCTCTTCCGTCAGATGATCCTTCACCCACTTGGCGTTCACGCCCACGGCAATCTCACCGAAGGGCGTTTCGTAGTGGCAGAAGTGCTTGACGCCAGGCTGCACAACGATGTGCGTCTGAAAAGTACCGGTACGGATGACCGAGACCATGTGATCCGGCGACACACGCAGGTTCATGCGGGAACCCTCCATGCCCGTTGTTTCGGATTCATCATAAGCGATCACCAGATCGCCGTTGTCATCCCGGTAAAAATCCGTTTCCGTATTCAGCTCACTTTCTGTTTTTTCGCTGCCGTCATACTGGATGCTGCGCAGCGTCATAATCCATTTTTCTTTCAAGGTCATTCTCCCTTAATTTCTCAGATCCTGCTGCTGAACACCTGCCCGTGCGCTGCATCCTCAAGAAAATGCTTCGCATTCTCCCGGAACATGGACACGCTGTCACTGACATAATAGATATTGTGACCCTTTTCGGTGCTGTCGGTCAGCAGATCCTGTTCCTCAAGGCATTTCTTCGCATATTTTGCAGCTTCCTCTCCGGGCGAGATCAGCGTTACATCATCGCCCATGATATCTGCAATGATATCCCGGATGATCGGGTAATGCGTACAGCCGAGGATCAGGGTATCCACCTGTGCCTGCCGGATGGGTTCAAGATACTCCTGTGCTGCGAGACGGGTGATCTGATTCTGGCGGTCTGTATAGCCGTACTCAACCAGATGCACAAAAAGCGGACACGCCATTGCCGTCACGCAGGCATCGTGATTGATGGTATGCAGGGCATGCTCATAACTTCCGCTGCGGATGGTTGCCGGGGTGCCGATCACGCCGATTCTGCCGTTCTTTGTCACCTCGCATGCCGCCTGTGCTGCCGGGTAGAGCACGCCGCTGAAGGGCATGTCATCCACGGGGGAATTGGTGCCCAGCACAGAGCTGACAGTACCGCATGCCGCAATGATCATTTTCACCGGATGCTTGCGAAGAAACGCAACATCCTCCCTTGCATAGCGCAGGACGGTTTCCCGGCTGCGGGTACCATAGGGAATGCGGGCGGTATCGCCGAAATAGATGATATTTTCATTCGGCAGGATCCGGTTCAGTTCCTTGACGGCGGTCAGACCGCCAAGTCCGGAATCGAATACGCCGATGGCGTTCTGGTTCATAGTGCGCCTCCCGATCAATAGGTTCTGTCGGCGTTGTCGATCGCCTGCTCGATCAGCTTATCTACAAGGTAGGACGGGGACATACCAAGATTCTCCATCAGCTTCGGATACATACTGATGGAAGTAAAGCCGGGCATGGTGTTGATTTCATTGAGGATGATCTCGCCGTCATCGGTCAGGAAGAAATCCACACGGGACAGTCCCTTGCAGCCCATTGCACGATAGGCTCTGACTGCGGTTTCCTGGATCTCTCTTGCCTTATCATCCGGAACTCTTGCCGGAATGAAGAGGTTCGAGCCGCTCAGGATATACTTTGCATCATAGTCATAGAAGGTCTTGCAGGATTCGATCTCACCCACAAAGGACGCAAACGGGCTGTCATAGCCGAACACCGCAACCTCCAGCTCTCTGCCGAAAATGCATTCTTCAATGATGACTTTATTGTCATGGGAGAAGGCGATCTTCACTGCGTCGAGCAGTTCTTCTTCATTATTGGCACGGTTCACGCCGATGGAGGAACCGGCATTAGCGGGCTTGACAAAGAGTGGGAAGCCCAGCTCCTGTGCAATTTCAGTGCAGCGTTCTTCCATCTTGTTCATCTCACGCTGCGTCACTGCACGCCATTTTGCGGTGCGGATGTCGTTATAATCGAGCATGGTGTGGGTTGCCGCCTTATCCATACATGCAGCGGACGCCAGCAGACCGCATCCCACATAGGGGATCCTCGCCATATCCAGCAGGCCCTGAATAGTACCGTCCTCGCCGTTCTTGCCGTGCAGCACGGGGAATACCACGTCGATCTTCTTCACGGACGCTTCACCGTTTTCGATGGTAATGAGTCCCTTATGAATAGGATCGGGGGAAAGAATCGCAGAGGTACAGTCGGAATCCTTTTCCCACGCACCGGATGCGATCGCTGTCACATCTCCCGGATAGTACAGCCATCTGCCTTTTTTGGTAATTCCAACGCAAACGACCTCGTACTTATCAGCAGGAATATTTTCGATGATATGGGTAGCGGACTTCAGTGAAATGTCATGTTCACTGGAGGCGCCGCCGAACAACACTGCTACTCTGATTTTTGACATAAAAACGAACTCCCTTTCGCCTGAAATACTTTCACCGAGCCGCACGGCGGATCCGTCATGCCGCAGGGTACTTTCATTCTATTGTACCATATTTTGCAGCAAACTGCAAGCGTTTTTTCAAAAAACTCCTGCTTTTCACGATTTTCACAGAATCTGTACGCCATGATCCCGTCTGATTCCATGGTATGCTGAAAAAATGACAAAAATCACCGCCGGCAGGAAGACTCCTGCCGGCGGTCAGTGCTTATTCTTCTGTTACATTTGTGGTTTCTGCTTCCACAAAGTCTGCAGCTGCAGCATCTGCTGCTGCAGTGATGTCCTTACCCATGAATTCGGGCAGTTCCATACCTGCCTGCTTGAACAGCTCATTGAGCGGAGGTACTGCCTTCATCATACCGGAAATAAAGCCGGCAGTGGAGTTCTGACCATTCTCATTCTGACCGCTGTCCCAAACAGTAACCTTGTCGATCTTGATATTGCGGATTGCCTCAACCTGAATTGCCACCAGATCCTCAAGCTTCTCAGCAATGAGCAGCTTCACAGCGGAATCTGCATTGCCGCCGGCAGCCTCTACGATATGACGCATACCTTCTGCCTGACGAACGAGGATCTCCTGCTGACCCTTCGCTTCTGCTTCCATCTTTGCGAAGATCGCATCAGCCTCGCCTCGTGCCTTACGGCGGATAACCTCAGCCTCAGCCTCAGCGTCGATCTCAGCCTGTTCCTTTGCGATCTCAGCCTTAACGATGATATCTGCATGCTGGGTAGCCTTTTCCAGAGCCGCACGCTGCTGTTCAGCTTCCTGCTGTGCAGCATATGCTTCCTGCTTTGCCTTCGCAGCCTGTACTGCCTCGGCAGCAGTAGCCTGACGGAGGGATTCTGCCTCACGCTCACGACGTACAGCCTCGGACTGTGCAACTGCAACTCTTGCGGTGTTCTCACCCTCGATCGCAGCCGCATTTGCAGCAGCAACCTGTACACGCTGTTCCTGCTGTGCGTTAGCCTGACCGATTTCACCGTCACGGTTCTGTTCAGCAACGCTCTTCTTAGCGTCGTTGACAGCCTTAGCAGCTGCTTCCTTACCGAGCGCATTGAGGTAGCCGGACTCGTCGGTGATGTCGGTTACGTTCACGTTGATCAGTCGCAGACCGATCTTCTTCAGTTCAATTTCTACGTTCTTTGCAACAGCCTGTGTGAACTTCTCACGGTCGGAGTTGATCTCCTCGATATCCATTGTTGCAATGATCAGACGCAGCTGACCGAATACGATATCCTTTGCCAGTTCCTGAATCTCCACAAGCTTCAGACCCAGCAGACGCTCAGCGGCATTCTGCATCACGCCCGGCTCTGTGGAAATACCAACAGTGAATCGGGACGGAACATTGATACGGATATTCTGCTTAGACAGTGCGTTCTTCAGGTCAACGTTCATAGAGATGGGGGTCAGATCCAGATACTGATAGGACTGGATGACCGGTACGATGAACGCCGCACCGCCATGGATGCACTTTGCGCTTCTCGGCTGACCATTCTGATCAGCACCGACTTTACCGTAAATAACCAGGATCTTGTCGGACGGGCACTTTCTGTAACGGGACAGAATTGCGAGCAGGGCAGCAAACAGCACTACCACAAGCACACAGATGACAATTAATGTTTCCATTTCTCATACTCCTTTAATCATGTAATCATTTTTTGGAACAGACACTGCTTAGTTTGACTGCGCAGCACTGTTTTCCACCACCAAGGTATCACCAAGGACATCGGTTACCAGTACCTGTGTACCGGTCGGGATCGGCACTGCATCCGCATTGACTGCGTCGATCTCGCAGAAACGCCCCTGCAGCTGCATGGTAACCTTTCCTTCACCGTCACCCTTTGCCGGGATCGTCAGATATACGGTTGCCGTTTCGCCAATGGCATTTTTCAGGTTCATCGTACCGTCCTCAGCAAGCTTCGCAGACATCTGCACCAGCTTTGCCACCACAAACATCATGACCAGACCGCAGACTGCGCCGATCGCAATACCCACTGCCGGACCCAGACCGCCGCTGATGCAGGCGATGGATACCCAGCCGAATACTGTCAGAAATGTCACAATGGTCTGCATTGTCAGGAACTTGAGATTGCCGAAATCCGCAGGATTTCCGCCGTCCTGTACACCATCAGCATCAGGAACGTCGCTTTCGAATACAACATCCGTATCCAGATCGTCGGGCATATCCAGCCCGGAAGTATCCGAAACATCCACGCCGCCGTCAGCTTCACCGCCCATCATGGACAATACCATCTGCAGCACCAGGATCAATGTAGACGGGATGGCTATACAATACAGCACCTGCTGAACAGCACCAAGACCTTCCCACCATGTTTCCATAGCCGTCCTCCTTTCCCTGTTAGTCCCTTTGTCTGAGAGCTTCCCACATGGGATCTTTTATGTAAATTTAATTTACTGAAATTATTATACCGCAATTTTTGTCGTTTGTCAATAGATTTCCAAAAATTTTTTTACTGCGCTAAAATTTCATGCCGCCCGACTCGTCCGGATCTTGCAGAAGCAGAAAGAAAACCGACCGCATAGCTGTCATTTTTCAGAATTTCAAAAAAATTTTGAAAAAGGACTTGCTTTTTCAGAGCAAATGTGTTATTATATAGTAAATGGTAGTAAACACTATTTACACGCAAGGAGATGATTCCATGGATAACGCAGAGCTGGGACGGCGTCTGAAAGCTGCACGACTTGCAAAAAAGATGACGCAGAGCGATGTTGTCGGTGATTTTATCACACGCAACATGCTCAGCCAGATCGAAAGCGGAAGCGCAACTCCTTCTATGAAAACGCTGGAATACCTTGCAGGGGTTCTGGAGATCCCCATGGAGCGGCTGCTGGCGGATCAGGGTGGTCCGGCAGAGCCCGAGGCGATCTCCGTCCTCGAACGTGCCAAGGTACTGCTCCGGGAGCAAAATTATGAAGCGCTGCTGCAGGTAAAGCATACCGGTGCGGCAATTACCGACGAGCTGCATGCGCTGCACAGCATCGCCCATCTGGAGCTGGCAAAGCTTCTGCACGAGTCCGGGCAGACCGAACAGATGCAGACCGCTGTCATGCACGCAAGACTTGCGGCACAGGAAGCAGGCTGCGGCATTTATGCCAATGAAAGCCGCTGTCTGGAAGCAAACCGCCTGATCACTGAGATTGCACAGTATCTGAGTCATTATTACTCCAATCTGGCGCAGTCGGGCAGTATGGCGAATTCATAGAAAAACTCCTCCCCCGACGTGCAGCGGGGGAGTTTTTTTCCGTTTGCAGAAGATACATTATAATAATATGCAAATGTGCACAATTCCCGGATGGACAAGCATCGAATTTTCTATGAAAACGCCTTGAAAAACGCTTGACAAACAGGAAAAAGTATGATAAAATGAAAGTACCTCTTTGCGGGGGTATTTTTATGTGCTTTTGTACCATCCCGCTAGTCGAGGGAGGCAAACAACCTAAACATCCGCTTCAGCGGATGAAGAAATCTATCAGGAGGTGCCGATATATGAGAGTTAAGGTGACTTTAGCCTGCACAGAATGCAAGCAGCGCAACTATGTTTCTAAAAAGAACAAGAAAAACGATCCTGAGCGTATCGAGATGAGAAAGCACTGCAAGTTCTGCAGAAAGCATACGCTGCACAAGGAAACAAAGTGATCGGAGGTCTGACGCATGGCGAAGGAAAAGAAAGACACTTTGACAGAAGAAACAAAAAAAGCCAAAAAAGCAGACAAGAAATCCAATAAGAAGGACGAGGGCAAGAAGGGCGGCATTATCAAGTGGTTCAAAGACCTCAAGGTTGAGTTCAAGAACGTGACATGGCCCACAAAGCACACCGTTCTCGTTAATACCAGCATTGTACTGGTTACCATCATTGTTGCCAGCATTATCGTTGGCGCACTGGATCTGGGGCTGCTGGAACTGTACAAGTTCTTGATTGGATTGGCACAGGGTTCGTAAACGAACAGTAAGAAGGAGGATTTGAAATGTCGCAGGCGGCAAAATGGTATGTCATTCACACATATTCCGGTTACGAAAATAAAGTGGCACAGAATATTGAAAAGGTTGTGGAGAATCGTAAGCTGCACGACTTGATTCAGGAAATCCGAGTTCCCACTGAGCGTGTTACGGAAATCGTTGACGGCAAGACCAAGGAAGTGGAGCGTAAGACGTTCCCCGGCTATGTGCTGGTGAAAATGATCTATACGGATGATTCCTGGTATGTTGTCCGCAACACAAGAGGCGTGACCGGCTTCGTTGGTCCCGGCTCCGAGCCCACACCGCTTTCCGAAAAGGAAGTGGCAGCTATGGGTGTTGAATCCAGCGTATCCATTGAAGTGGATTACAGCGTGGGTGACCGCATCCGTGTGACGGGCACAAATCTCGATGGCTTCACCGGTATCGTACAGAGCATTGACATTGAGAACGGACAAGTTGAGGTTCTCGTGAATATGTTCGGTCGTGACACACCGACAACCATCGCACTCAATCAGGCAATCAAGCTTGATGACTGATCGTGTTTTTACACATTTGTACGATGAAAGCAGAAATGCTTTCCGTGGGAGAGATGCGGCAGCATCCGCACTCGCCTTTACCACAATAATGGAGGTGCAATATCATGGCACAGAAAGTAGTTGGCTATATTAAGCTGCAAATCGCTGCAGGTAAGG
>JAZPZJ010000034.1:0-6298 GCA_045544635.1 Oscillospiraceae bacterium | reverse complement strand
AGCCCGCGGAATAGCACGCTAACTTTTGCTGTTAGTCATTCAGAAGTGTAAAACGTTCCACATCGCCCTTCATATCGAGGAACATGGACTTGGGACGAACCCAGGTACTGCCGTTTTCGTCACTGCGGTAAACAACCATTTCTTCCTGTGTCTCCGTATGCTGTGCAACCGCAAGTACGGTGTAGATGCCGCCCTTGAAATGGCGGTAGCGCTGACCTTCACGGACTTCACGAGGTGCCTTGATTTCCACAGGTTTCGGCTCAGGCTGGAGGTTAACGATATCGTCATTCACAATGATCATGGAGGAATACGGTTCCATGTGAACGAATGCATTGCCGTTTTCTACACGGACTGCGTTGCCGTTCATGACATCGACCAGTGCGCCGAAGTGTGTGCCGAACTGCATATCAAACGGCTGATCGTCGAGGTTCAGTGCCACATATACCGTCTGGCCATCCAGCTCCTTGCTGAAGAGGATCTGGCGGTTGCGGATCTGCAGCGTGTGGTAGCTGCCCGTACGCAGAGCGGGATATGCCTTGTAAATTCTGCCGAGCTTTACAATATGCTGGTACAGCGCTGTGTTCTCATTCTGCATTGCAGCAAGGTCGAGACACGGGCGCAGACCATCATCAGAGTTGTTCTCATGCCGTCCCTGAATGCCGTATTCACTGCCGTAATAAATGGAAGGAATACCGGGCATGGTGTACATCAGCGTGTAAGCAGTGCCCAGATATCTCGGATCGGTCAGTGTGCTCGCAAGACGATTGACGTCGTGGTTATCCACGAAGGTATAAAGATTGATATTACGGTAAATACCCCCGTTTGCACCGGACTGGCGATTGATGGAGTAGTCGATCTCGAAGTAATTCTTGTCATTGTGAGAAGACCAGATGCCCTTGTAGCACTCATAATTTGTCACAGAATCGAGCATTTCCGGATTTGCCCAGCGGTTGTAGTCACCGTGGATGATCTCACCCATGAGCCAGAATTCGGGATTGCGGCTCTTGCAGAAATGACGGATACTCTTGAAGAAATTGAAGTCAATGCAGTCCGCTGCATCAAAGCGGATACCATCAATCTTGAATTCATCGATCCAGTAAGCAACTGCATCCAGCAGATGATTGCAGACATCCGGATTCTGGAGATTGAGCTTAACGAGGTTGTAGTGTCCATTCCAGCCCTCATACCAGAACGGATCGCCGCACGGACTCTGTCCGCCGAAATTCAGGTTCTGGAACCAGCTGCAGTATCGGGAATTCTGTCCATTCTGCTGGATATCCGTGAATGCCCAGAATTTTCTGCCGACGTGATTGAACACACCGTCAAGGATGACACGGATGCCGTTCTCGTGGAGTGTATCGCAGATGTGCTTGAACATTGCGTTGTCACCCAGACGACGGTCGATCATCTTATAGTCAATGGTATCGTAGCCGTGTTCAACGGACTCAAAAACCGGACCGAAATAAACGGCGTCCACATTCATTTCCTTGAGATGCGGGATCCATTCGAGGACCTTTTCGAGCCTTCTGACCGGCTCACCGCCTTCGTTGAATTTCGGGGCACCGCAGAAGCCCAGCGGATAGATGTGATAAATGATGGCGTTATCGTACCAACTCATGCATAAAACTCCTTATTGATCAGATTCTAGATAGTAGGTTGCTTCCATATCGGCAACACTGAGTGCAAAAGCAAGCGGAAACATTTCAAATGCCTTTCCGATGGAATTCTTATCCTCAATACCGGAGAATCCCATGTGATAGCGGATCGCAAATGCTTCCTCTCTGGAAAGACGCATATAGCTTGAAATGATGTAAACGGATTTTTCACCATGTCCGTAGGGAAGTGTATCGTCGATCGTGTAGTAGGGAACTTTCTCCCAGACACCCTGTGCATTCTTTGCATTGCGGAATTCGGTTTTATAAAAATTCAGCTTGCAGATGTCATGCAGAAGCGATACCAGTGCGATCGTTTCCTCACTGTATTCCATGCCATACAGCTCTTTGGTGCGGCTGCGGGAAAGATAATCCTTCAGGCAGTGATAAACATTAACGCTGTGTTCCACAAGCCCGCCCTGATGGGAGCCGTGAAATCTGGTACTGCACGGTGCCACAAAAAAATCGCTGGCATCCGACAGCAGATAATCCAACAGCTGCTGTGAACCCTGGCGTTTGATGTACGTCTGGTACAATTGCGTGAATTCTTCCTTGGCGCTCATGATAACCCTCCTTGCTTTTTGATACCACGTTATTATAGCATATTTCAGCTGCTATTGCAAGAAATTTGTAAAAAATCATTGAATCGTACAGTTGTTTTTTCACGTAATTGTGCAATGTGTACAATTGTAAAGTCGGTTGAACATTGAATAATCTGCAGAAATATGCACACACTAGATCCGACCGGTATCAACTGAAGTGAGAACCGGGATAGAGAAGCTTGCAATCCGAGGAGGAATACAACATGAGAAATAAGTGGGTGTTGTTTCTTGCAATGGCAGCTGCAGCAGTGATGATGGTGGCATGCGGCAGAAACAGAAACGATGCGGATACCAATTCCGTTACCCATACGGAGGAATCCGATATGGCAGAGACAGGGGATCGTCGTGATGAAACCGAAGGATCCGATGAAAACGGAATCATTGATCACGCAGAGACCCTGATCAGTGATGTGATCGACGAGGGCAAGGATATTGTCAGTGACATCGTCGATGACGGAAGAGAGATCGTGACAGAGATGACGGATCATACGTCCGATTCTACAGAAACCGTGAAGAGCCGTCTGAACTAAGACGCTCGTTTTCGGATCAATGAAAAAGATGTCACACAGCCGTTGTTTTCGGGAGCCGTAAAACAACGGTATTACATATAGTTTATACTGCGAGATTGATTCCAGATTGTGAATAATGCGGTATTGTACAAATAGAATGTTAACATTGCGTGAATGATTTGTGCCGATTTGGTAAAATCAACGAATAAAATGGCACAATATGGAAAAACGCTGGACAAATTATTGGGGTTATGCTATAATATATTTAACATTTTTCGGGCGACTAGGATACGATTAATACTGGAAGAAGGCGAATGCATGGATAGGACCTTTTACTGCGAGTTGAATATTTTTTGTATTTTGATCAATTTGATCATTTTTGTCAGGATACTGCGTGCCATGGATCAGCAGAATTCTCAGCGCATCCTGCTTGCACTGATGGGAAGTGTGATGGCGCTGTGCGGTTCGGATATGCTGTGGGTTGCACTCGATCATGCGATTCCCCAGAATCTTGTGTTCTTCAACTATGCAGCGGATGTAGCGTATCTCCTGTTAACTGGTTTTGTTTCCTATTTATGGTTCCTGTATTCCGAAAGCCTTCAGCAATCAAAGCTTGCAAAGGAAAAGAGATTCCGTCTGCTTGGCGCACTTCCGGTTACGATATTTAACCTGCTGCTGCTGACCACTCCGTGGACACATCTGATGTTTTATATTGATGATAACAGAGATTTTCAGCGTGGTCCTTTGTACATATTCCAGCAGATCATTACCTTCGGTTATCTTCTGTTTACCTGTATCAAGGCGTTTATCAAATCTCAGAACAAAGAAGATTTTGCCAACAAAAACAAATATCTGACGATCGCATCCTTCTGTGTGTTCCCGCTGGTCTGCGGCGTTCTGCAGATGTATATCACGAGTTCCCCCGTCCTCAGTATGGGGATTACGTTGGCGGTACTGCAGGTGTATATCAATCTGCAAAGTGAGAAGATCTCCATTGATCCGCTCACACAGCTCAATAACCGCAACCAGATGATCCGCTTTCTTTCCACAAAAATGCGGAATCCGCATCCTTCCAAGAAACTTTACCTGCTGATGATGGATATGGATTATTTCAAGAAGATCAATGACCAGTTCGGACATGTGGAAGGGGATCGGGCACTGATCTGTGTGTCGAATGTCCTCAAGAAGGTCGGTTCCAAGTACAATTGTTTTGTCTCCCGTTATGGCGGAGATGAGTTTATTCTTGTCTGCGAGGCAGGTTCTGAAGAAACGATCCGTGAATTATGTATTGCACTCAATGCTGAGCTTGCCGCTGAAACTGCCGCTGCGAAGTCCCCGTATCGCCTCCACCTGAGCATTGGTTATGCGCCGTATCATGAGAATATGCAGAATATTCCCGATTTTATCGCTGAAGCAGATAAAATGCTCTATGAAGTCAAGCGTGCAAGAGTCCCGAGTCCATAACATACATGTGCCTGACAGTTTGCTGTCGGGCATTTTTATTTGCAGAATCGCCGGATTTGACTTTTTTTTAATTATATGCTATACTAATAATATCTATAACGATGAGTGCATGACGCAGCGTGGCGGTCGTGCGGACGGAATATGGGAGATGGACTATGATTTTTGATCAAAACAGCCTGACACGGACGGTGGATGACACAGCGGTATTGCCGCTGCAGACATTGCTCCATGATACATACCGTATCACAGAATATGTGAAAGCAATGCCGTTCGGCTTGATCTATATTGCCCAGCATGCGGAAACAGCAGCACAGTTTCTCGTACTTGAGCTTTTTCCGGAAACGGATGTAAAGCGTGCGGAAGATCGGATGAACCTTCAGGCAGACGATGCCGAAGCCTATGCAAAGACGAAGAAGGTATTCCTCTCTGCGGCAGGTAAGCTTTCTGCACACCCCGTACCGCATCTGTCTGTTCCGGTTTCGTTTGAACAGCATGGCACGGCATACTGTGCCTTTCCGTGGTTTCCGTCTACGCCGCTCTCCGATCTGGAACTTACCATCACGCCCACCTATCTCCGCAGCCTCGGCATCGTACTCTGTGAAACCTATCAGGCGCTCCATGCCTTGCACATGACTTTTGGCACGATCACACCGGAGGATGTATGCATTCAACCGGATGGCACTATGTTCCTTCATCCTGCAAAGATCTTTCAGTCCTTGTTTCTATCCCATAGCCAATCGCTTGACATGCATTGCCTTGTATCCTTCCTGACACAGCAGCTTGAGGTCCATTGCCCTGAAACGACGGATGCAGAGTATCTCCCTTCCGGTGCGCTGCTGCGGCATGTTCTCCGCTATCGTTACCATGACGCTGCATTGCTCAAGCGTGCGCTGCTTTGTGAAGATGGGGATACGGAGCAGAAACCCCAGACAGCTCGCCGCAGTGCAAAGCCTCTGCGCAGGGCACTGGTCTGCCTGCTGTTTCTCCTTGCAGGTGCAGCCGGTATTTTTGCCGTCGGACGTAATGGTCTGCCCCTGCAGCTGAGCAAGGATCTGGGCCTGATCCGCCCCGATGTCATTTCTGTCTGGATGCCGATGGACGAATGGGCGGATGAAGCTGAGGTGCAGGAAATGTACCATAAGCTGACAGTCGGCTTTGAACGCAAGTATCCCGGTTATGGCGTAGATCTTGTTATTTATGCGGATAATTCCTTCTCCGATGCACTGCAGTTTTCGGAGCACGATCTTACGCCCCCGACCGTATTTATGAATTCTCAGGATCCTGCCGTACGAGAACTGGCGGCGGATCTTTCGCCCCTCCTGCGTTCTCTGGAGGATTCCTATCTGACCGATCTCACGCTCTTCGAACAGGCTGTTCCGCTCGGATGCAGCCTGCCTGCGCTGTATTCGCATCTTCAGGAGGAGGAAACACCGGAGACAGCAGTGATCGAATATGGGCAGTTGTCCAGCAATGCATCCTATGATGATTCTGTGCTCGGTTTTCTGACCTTGACCGGAAATGATGCACAGCATGAAACGATGGATTTCGTTTCGTTTCTGGAAGATCGGAATGCGTCCCCGATTCTGGCAAGCACCTCTTGTCTTTCGCTTGCGGAGCGCAGAGCGATTTCTTCCGGAACTGTCGCAATACAGCCTGTTTCTATGAATGGAAGCTATCCGCTGCAGTATGAGCTTTACTGCAGTGTCAATCGTGAAAAGGATTGGAACAGCCGCTGTATCGGCATGCTCTGGCTGCAGTATCTTCTGACTGAGGAAGCGCAGCAGATCCTCTTTGCGGAGCATTATCATGCGCTGCCGCTGCATGAAGCGGTGCTGCCGCAGACATTGGAAAATCATGAGGCGCTTTCCGTCGTTGGAGAAATTCAACAGGAGATCGACACTGCAGCATTGCAGGAATGGAGGTAAATGCATGAACTGGTTCAGTACGGATCCCGGTACCTTTCCCAAAGCGGTGCAGAATGCACTGCTTCCTGCGGAGACATTGGTACATGGCGTCTATCAGATTCAAAAGCCGCTGTATGTCAGCGGCGCAGAGCTGACCTACCTTGCCC
>JAZPZJ010000033.1:0-14620 GCA_045544635.1 Oscillospiraceae bacterium | reverse complement strand
CCCGTCGCTCCGGTCGGACCTGTCACACCGTCTGCACCAGCAGCGCCGGTGGCACCAATTGCGCCTGTGGGACCTACTGCGCCTGTGGGACCTGTTGTACCATTTGCACCAGTAGGACCTGTTGCACCAACCGGACCTGTCGCACCTGTTACACCGTTCGCACCTGTGGCACCTCTCGGACCTGTCGGTCCGGTTGCGCCGGTGGCGCCCGTCGCTCCTGTAGCACCGGTGGGTCCTGTCACACCCGTTCCGGGCGTACAGCCAGTCGGAGCATAGGGGGGTACACAGGGGTTACATGGGTGCAGTCCGCTGCATCCGCACTGGCAGCCATGATTCGGGTATTCCCCTGCACATGAATACATTGCCATAAAATGCACCTCCTTGAATTATTTGAATGCATGATTCCGCTTTTCCTGAAAATATCTGCAATTTTGCAGGTAATTGCGGTCACGGGGCTTGATTCGCCCCGCTCTATCATTATATGCTTTCGCAAGCTGTTCGTTCCCCAGACGATCATAACAAACGCATAGCTGCATGAGCGGAATATAATCATGGTAGTCCAGCTGAGAAAAACCGCCGTTTTCTTCTGGAAAATCTGCATGCAGTGCTGCCCGATACCAGTACACAGCCTCCTCATAGCGTTCCTGCGAAAGCTTGATGTTCCCGATGCGGCAGCAGATCTCCGCTCTGGGGCGGTCATAGAGGAAACTCCGCAGCAGCATCTGCATCGCATCATCCGTTCGTTCAAGCGCCAGAAAACATTGCGCACAATTGCTGCAGGCTTCAATCTGGTTTTCCCGCCAGCCATCACCCCGGGCAAAAAATTCCCGATAGATGTCAATCGCATCCGCATAACGCTCGTGATAGAACAGCTCCCTGGCGTAATAATACAAAAGCCGGGTATCCAATTCTTCCCCCGCCTTTCTTCTGCTTTCCAGAATCCGCAGGTTACGAGCGGGATCGCTGACCTGCAGCTTGTGATGCTCCACTGCTGCATCGCCATGCAGGATCGTTCCGTGCGGTACAATGACCTCGTGCACGGCACCCACCCAGCGAAATCCCGCATCACGCCGCACGATCCGCTCTCGCTCATAAGTAAAGGTCGGCATCCCCGCTTCATCGAATGCCACATGATATGGCAGCATCACCATGTCGGTTTCCGCTGTCAGCGATGCTTTCAATGCCAGCATCTTTTCCTGGTTTTCAGGCGTCAGCACATCATCCGCATCAAGCCAGAGAATGAAGTCTTTGGAGGCTTTCGCAAAAGCTGCATTTCTTGCTGCTGCAAAATCGTCTTCCCACACATAATCATAGATCCGGTCTGTAAACCTTGCAGCAATCTTCTTTGTAGCATCCGTCGAACCGGTATCGACGATGATGATCTCATCTGCAATTTTCTCCACTCCCCTGAGACAGCGTTCGAGCACCGCTTCTTCGTTCCGCACGATCATACATAGACTCATGGTCTGCATGTACCACACTCCCATCAGTTTTATCTATGGTATATTATGCACGGGATCCGGAATTGTGAATTCACATTCTCCATATTGCTGATAATCTTGTCAAAATTTTGTGCATTTTCCTAAAACCACCAGAAAGAGAGGTATTCTCCTTGACTTTTTTTCCAATTTCGTGTAAAATGAAAGTATTCGTATATTCGAATGATTAAAATATGTACGCAAGCCATACGGAGCAGCAATCCTTCCATCATTTCTGCCGGACTCCGATGTCTTGCAGAAAGGTGTGTTTTCATGAGTGAAGAAAAAACAGTCACTGCCGAAAAGGGCGGCTTTGGATCGAAGCTCGGCTTCATCCTTGCAGCAGCCGGTTCGGCGGTAGGATTGGGAAACATCTGGCGTTTTCCCTATCTAGCAGCAAAGTACGGAGGCGGTATTTTCCTCCTGGTGTACCTGATCCTGACGGTCACCTTTGGATTTGCGCTGATGACCACGGAGATCGGTATCGGACGTAAAACCGGAAAGAGCGTCATCGGAGCCTACTCCTCCATCAACAAGCATTTTGCCCCGCTTGGATGGCTGGCAGCAGCGGTTCCGGTCATCATCCTTCCCTATTATTGTGTCATTGGCGGATGGGTGCTCAAGTACATGGTTGAATTCATGATTGGCAACGGTACAGCCGCTGCCGGTGATGGTTCCTATTTCAGTAATTTTATCGGACATGCAGCACAGCCGACTGTATTTTTCTGTATCTTTGTTGCATTAACGGCGCTCGTTGTCATGCTTGGCGTGGATAAGGGTATTGAGCGTGTAAGCAAGATCATGATGCCGGTACTGTTCATTCTGATCGTTGGTATTGGTATCTATACTTTGACACTTCCGGGCGCTATTGATGGTCTGATCTACTATGTAAAACCTGATTTCAGCGCATTTTCCATCAAGACCGTCATTGCCGCAATGGGTCAGCTGTTCTACTCCATGTCCCTTGCGATGGGTATTATGATTACTTATGGCTCCTACATGAGAAAGGAAGACCATCTGGAAAGCTCGGTTCGTAATATTGAGATTTTCGATACTGCGGTCGCATTCCTCGCAGGTCTGATCATTGTTCCGTCCGTATTCGTATTCTCCGGCGGAAACGCAGATGCACTCAATGCAGGACCTTCTCTGATGTTCATTACCCTGCCGAATGTATTTGAATCCATGGCCGGCGGTCAGATCGTAGGTGCGGCATTCTTTATTCTGGTTGCACTTGCAGCGCTGACCTCCTCCATCTCCCTGATGGAGACCGTTGTTTCCATCATCACAGAGAAGTTCAAAGTCAAGAGAATCCCTGCTTGCCTGATCGTTGTTGCAATCTCCATTCTGGTTGGTATGCTGTCCGTTCTGGGCTACAGCAACTGGTCTGCAGTCACCGTATTCGGTTATCAGTTCCTGGATTTCTTTGATTTTGTCAGCAACAATATCATGATGCCCATTGTTGCATTGGTAACATGTATCCTGATCGGATTCGTTGCAAAGACAAAATTTGTCGAGGACGAAGTGGAAGTGAACGGAAAGTTCAAGTCCAAGGGTCTGTACAGAGTGATGGTAAAGTTCATCTGCCCCATCTGCATGCTGGTGATCCTGTTCTCCTCCCTGTTTATGAAGCTTTGATCCCATAAGCAAAGAGCAGCCATGCGGCTGCTCTTTTTTTATTCATAGGTAACCTGACTGGAATTATAATGCTCCGGCTGATTCGCAGGGATCAAGCCCTCGCCATAATCAACCATATTGCCGGATACGATGAAATCCGTGAACCAACCATCCACCACATACATTCTGCGGGAGGTGTCTTCTGCACCATAGGGCTGATCCATATAGACCGTATTATTGCGGAAAACCGAATGATAGCCCCAGCCATCCACCTGATCATGCAGCTCAAAGGCAGCAACGATCTTCGGATTGCCGTTCCGGTATCCGGTATTATCATGCACATTGCAGTCATTGCCGGCGATATCCACGAAGCTGCCGGCATAGTTTGCGCCCGTCATACCATCGCCGTAAAAGGTACAGCCAAAAATCTCTGTTCCAGTGGTATATTCCTTGACATCGACATGCTCTGCTGCAACATGTTGAAATGTGCAGCCATCCACCACATTATAGTCACATTTGTAATCATAGCCCGTTGTGGACTTCGCACTTCCGATGTAGACACCCTCACCGTAACCCGGCGTGACAAGACCGGTATCGTGAATATAAGAATCCTTGACCGTGCAGTAGGAACTGCCGTCTCGCAGGGCGATCGCCTCGGCACCTGTATTGGACACCTCACAGTTTCGGATCACAGAATGATCGGAATGATCAAGCACAATCCCTTTCTGCGAATTGGTGCAGTGCAGATACGAAATCTCCCAATAGCTGCCCCTGATGTGCAGAACATAACCATTCGCTGCATCGGTGCCGGTCAGCACCGGAGGATTCTCCGGATCTTCTGCGGTCAATATAATCGGCGCTTCCGCTGTGCCGGCGGCATCGGTGTCAATTTTCTGTGCGCCCTGATATGTGGTATAATCATAGGTTCCTGGCGAAATTTTGATCACGTCACCGGGCTGTGCATTGCGTACTGCGGTAAAGATTTCATCAATCGTTGCCACATGTATGACATTGCCGCTCTCGGCAGGCGTCAGCAGCTGACGTTTGAGCATTCCAAGATCAAACGCATTCACTGACCCATCGCCGCTGAGGTCGGCAGCTGTGAATTCTGCGGTATCAAAATGTTCCGCTGCCAGAAGATATTTCGTCAGTGCAACTGCATCCGTAACGGACACTGCACCATCCTGATTAATATCGCCTGCCTGTGCAGCATCTGCCGTTTTGCCGCTGCAAAGCAGCACAGCAAGTGCCATTGCAGCACAGATTTCCATCCTGTGTTTCATATTCGATTCCCCCTGATTCCGTTCATTCGGAAGTTATACTGATTTCATTATACCACAGTTCCTCCCCTTGGTGCAATCGTTGTTCTGCACAAGATTCAAAACGCATTTTTGTGCAAACATACCCCGAAATCCGCTGTCTTGTATTGACAAAACCTTCATAACATGGTATGATAATAGGTGAGTAACACATACAGAAAGAGGAAGTTTTATGACCAATGCAAATCAGAAATGGGTCGCTGCCTGGGGGAATGCGATCTCCATCAATGAACGACGTCCTGAGAATTACGGAAAAAATCTGACGCTCCGTTATCCTGTCAGAATGCTGCTTTCCGGCTCTGCACTTCGAATTACACTCGATAATTTCTGCGGCACTGAAGCAGTCAGAGTCACTGCCGCTTACGTCGCAAAATCCGCAGGCGGTTCCGATATCCATCCTGAAACAGTCACTGCCCTTACCTTCGGCGGCTGTACATCCGCTACGATTCCTGCGGGAAATCGTCTGCGCAGTGATGCAGTGGATTTTCCGGTCTGCGCCGGTGAATCCGTCACGATCAGCCTGTATTTTGCAGATTTCACAGAACTGCGTTCTGCAGTTCATATCACGGGTCCGCTATCCGGCGGATACTTTGCTGTGGGTGATCACGCCGCAGCCGAACAGCTCCCGGCGGATGTTTCCAAGAAAACAAGCTGGGTGTATTTCCTCAGTGATATTGAAGTTGCTGCAAGTCATGACAGCCATGCGGTGATCTGCTATGGCGACTCCATTACTGCGCAGGCATGGCCGGATTATCTCATGCTGCGTACGCTTGCAAATGGCAGCGGCAAAACTGCCATCATCCGCAAGGCGGCAAGCGGTACCAGAATCCTGCGCCAGTATGACAATATTACCTATGATTCCTACGGCCTCAAGGGAGAGACCCGTTTTCCACGGGAATGTCTCGTTTCCGGTGCAGATACGGTCATCATCCAGCATGGCATCAATGATATTATCCACCCCGTCGGTGTCGAAGTCAATCCCTTCCGTCCGTGGAGTGATCTTCCGACTGTCGAGGAACTGATCGAAGGTACCCGCTTCTACATCCGAAAGGCAAGAGCATATGGTCTGAAAGTCTACCTCGGCACGCTGCTGCCCATTGAGGGATGGCGCACCTATGCGGACTTCCGTGAGGAGCTGCGCTGTGCTTTCAATGACTGGATGCGCACAACGGATGAAGCGGACGGCTGCATTGATTTTGATAAAGCGGTCTGTGATCCCGCACATCCCGCCCGATTCGATGAAGGCTTCGACAGCGGCGATCATCTCCATCCCAGTCAGGCAGCCTACAAACGGATGGCAGAGGAAGTCCCAAACGACCTGATCGACTGAAAATAGAGAGGGAAACAATCGTGAATGTGAATTACATGGAATGGGATTGCCCTGCTTGCGGCAAGAAAAACCGGGAAGCATGCAGCACATGGGTTTATGGAAGCCCGATCCGCACCTGCAGCCACTGCAATGCGGAGCACCTCGATCAGAGATGGCGTGAGGTTGCGATTGATGGGTTTGACCCCAGAAGCACCAACAGCGGATTCTATCTGAAAGGGACCATTGCGTTCGGCGTGCTGGCGCTGGCTGCGCTGCTGATGCTGTTTGTGACCATCCAAACCAAGGGGTATTATCATACCAGCAACGTGCTCATTGTGTTTGCCGGTGTATTGGGCTGCATTCTGTGCCTGATCATGTTTCTGCGGATCAGATTCGGATGGGAAGCCAAAAGTCAGCAGAAATATCTTGAGGAATCCAAGCTGCGCCTGCAAGATCCGGAATATGTAAAAAAGCTTCAGAGCTATGGATATGTCATTCCTGACCATAGCTCCGAAGCAGATTCTGATTGATTTACAGCAATACCTGGGCATTTGTCCCATAAAACACATCCGGCTTTCCGGCGAGCATCTCGCAAAGCCGCTCCATCCTGTCCCAGTTGTGGTTTCCGTCGAATTCGTAGCTGTGTCCCCAGATGTAGAAAATCTGCGGCTCATCCGACTGCATTTCGAGAAAACGCTTTGCAAGTTCGAACAACGCCTCGTCATCATGATGGCAGGTCGGGCGAAAACGCAGTAAATCCGACTGCAGCGCAAAACTGTGGGATGGTTCGACAATCCGTGCATAGCGGATGCCGAAGCGTGGCAGCTGTGCTACCACCGTATCATTGTAATCCCCATAGGCATATGCCATCCCCTGCGGTGCCGTGCCAAAAGCCGCTGTGATCGACCGTACATCCTCCCCAAGCTCCGTTTCCAGCTCTGCCTCTGTCAAGGATGTGAGCGCCAGATGTCTGACCCCATGCACGGCAGCCTCGTGCCCTTGGTACAGCGCCGGCAGCTGTGCAAGCGGAATGCGGCGCACCCATTCGCCCTTGTACTGCCATGCGCCGCTCTCGGCGTCAAGTCCGGTGTTGATATTGAAGGTACACTTCAATCCGCAGCGATTCAGCAGCTCAACCAACCGAATATCCTGTTCATTGCCGTCATCGTAACTGAAGGTGACGGCTTTTTTGTATTGTTTTGTCCATTCCATCTTACTACCCCTATTTTTCAAAGCATTCGATTTTCATTGCAAATGGCGGCAGGTGATACTGCTGCGCATAGAGTGAGAATTCCTGCACCCTGTCCGTATTGTTGAACAGGAACAGGTACTGCATTGTATCCGATTCCCGTACTGTCAGCTCCACACCATCCGGCAGCCCCGTTACATGGGGAATGTCCGTTTCTTGAAAAATCCCTTCCATCAGACGATGGTAGAGTCTGCGCTCTCCGACAGTACCGAAATAATACACCGTACCATCGCCAAAGGTATTTCTGGTGATCGCAGGTTTTCCCTTGTAGAAATTCTCCGTGTAGACAGCAATGGGCTCTGCAGTTGTTGCCGAGAGAAGATCACACCACTGTGTAATGCGGAAGGTTTCTCCCTCCAGTGCAACCGCACTGCTTCCCCAGCCGATCGGGTCATACTCCTCCACGACGCATCCGGTCATATCGGAAAAGACGGTCGGAAGCGGTGCCATAATGCAGTTGTTGTGAGCATCCTTTACACCGCTGCGTGTTCCGAGGATAAGCGTGCCGCCGTTTTCCGCAAAGCGATGAAGCTTCGCCGTCACGGCTGCATCCGTGACATACAGCGCCGGTGCAATGACAAGACGATACTGCGACAGATCCTCATGCTGACTGATGATATCCACATTGACGCCGTACCGCAGGCAGGCATCGTGCCAGAGCTTGAGCTGCTGGAGGTAATGAAAGCCCTCCGTCTGCGGCTGGATTCTGAGTGCTGCGGCAGTGTCGTAGTCATAAAGGATGGCAGTCTCTGCCCGATAATGGGAACCTGCGATTTCCGCAAGCGACGCAGCTGTCTCACAAAGCTGTGCAAACTCCGCAAAACGTCTGCCCGGCACATTAGCGTGATCGATCAGCCCATGCCAGTGCATTTCCGCACCCGTTACCGCTGTACGCCAGCGGAAATGCACCACAGTATCCGCACCATGGGCAAATGCCTGCAGCGCATAGCCCTGTATCATGCCCGGGGCAGTGGTACGGCTCATGGGCATCCAGCTGCCAAGTCCACCGCTGAGCTGCTCCATGATCCAGAAATTCTGCCGTTTGATTCCACGCATGAAATCGAGGTGGAATGCGTGGGAATAGGGATCCTCGTTTTTTTCGGGGATCTGCGTGGTCGGGTAATTATCGTAGGATACGAAATCCAACTTCTGAAAGAGATCATGAAAATCCACCTGATTCTCGCAAAACCAGGTATTCGTGGTGACCAGAATGCCGGGACAGTGCTGACGGATGCAGTCCAGCTGGAACTGAACATAAGCGGTCGCATCCGCTGCCGCATACCGATGGTAATCAAGCATGAGCGCAGGATTGTACCACGCCTGCGGATGGGTGCCCATGGGGGGCTTTACTTCGCTCCAATCGGAATAGCTGCCGCTCCAGACATTGTTGCCGTATGCGGTATTGAGTGCTTCGATGCTGTCGTATTTCCCCTGTACATAGCAGCGAAAACCCGCAGCACAGAGCGGACAGCGGCAGAAATTCGCCTCCAGCTCATTGTCGATCTGCCAAGCAATGAGCTGCGGACTTGACTTGTACCGGCTGCACAGCTGCTCGATTATTGCCGCTGCCCGTTCCCGCAGCGCAGGATTCCGATAGCAGCGATGACCACGAATCCCGATGGAAATGCGTCTGCCATCCGCACCGACCTGTACCGCATCGGGATATTTCTCATAAAACCACAGCGGCGGGCAGTTTGTCGGCGTGCACAACACGATGGATATTCCTTTTTCCGTCAACAGCGCAACGATCCGGTCAAGCCATGTAAAATCGTACTCGCCTTCCCTAGGTTCCAGTCTGCTCCACGCAAATTCCGCAAGACGCACGACCTTCACGCCGGTCTCTGCCATCAGCTCGACATCCTGTTCCCAGAGGGATTCATCCCAGTGCTCGGGATAATAGTCCACACCAATTCTCATATCTGCTCCTCCTGCTGTCAGTATTTCTCTCATTATATCGCATTCCGCCGCACTTGTCAATGCCGCAGTGCGCCCGAATATATTGCAGAAACTGCTTTTCTTTTACGAAGAATTGTGCTATAATGAAAGCAGAGCCATAAGGAGGCAGAACTATGAAAACCAAAGCAGAAATCAAAGCCCATTGTCTCTCCTATCCGAATGTCTACGAGGATTATCCGTTCCATGATCCGAACTGGTGCGTCATCCGCCATCGGACAAATGATAAGATCTTCGCATGGATCTTTGAACGGCATGGACAGATCTGGGTCAATCTCAAATGTGATCCGCAGTGGACGAGCTTCTGGCGCAGCGCCTTTGCATCGGTGCTTCCTGCGTATCACCTGAATAAAACACACTGGAACTCCGTCATTCTCGACGATACGATTCCCGATTCCGATGTGCATAGAACGGTGCAGGAAAGCTATGTCCTCACCAGCCCCAAAGTAAAATAACCACCCGCTGTTCCGATACCAGCTGATGGTCATGAATGGGATGCAGAAACTACAAAGAAAGAGGAAGATACCCCATGAAGAAACATATTGCATTCATATTGGCAGTCTGTCTGCTGCCCTGCAGCGGATGTGCGATACAAAACACGGACTCTGTTTCGGAAACCTCAAAGGAAAGCACAGCTGTATCGCTGCATGACCCTCCACACACGACCACCCATTCAACCGAAACGACGGTACAGACACTTCCTGCTGTCTCACCCACCGCTCGTGAGATCCTGACAGAACTCTTCATCGCTGATGGTTTGAACGAAGAACTGGCACAGCACGAAGCGGAGTACATGCTCAAGAAAGCTGAACAGTTCACGCAGCGCACGCTTGGCGCAATCACCTCCGAGGAGGATGCGATCGCCAAAACGAAAACCGTGTTGACTGAAATCGGGGCAGCAGATGCAATTGATATGGCGGAATCCGAATATGTGGAGCTCGACGGCGAACTTGTGAAATATGAACGTAACGGTCCGAGCTATCATGTAACCTACATCGAAGCAGCGGATATATGGCGTGTGGTGCCTGCGCTCCCCTCCGGCATAACGGAGGACGGCAGAACGATCGGCGCACCGGGAATGCCGCCATATGTCATGCTCCGAGGAACGGATGGCTATGTTCTGGGGATTTTTGTCTGATCCGGAACGCATTGCTATTTCCGTGCGGTGTCGGGAGTACCCTTCCGTGTCGTGCCATGCTCCTCATGATACTCATCCAGAAAATGGTGGTAATCATCCCCCTTGTGATAGGAAATGATCGTATCGAGATTGACATTCTCCACGCTGCGGAAAATATTGCTTTCTACGGCAGGATTGGTCTTTTTCAGTTCACGGATGAGATGCTTGATCTCAAGGCGCTTGGATTCACCCGTACCGTCCTGATGGGCATTGCGCTCCGTGAAACGGCAGGCGCACTGCAAAAAATGCAGGTCGTTGTGCTTTGCCCACGAGATGATCTCATCCTCACGCACGAGATAGAGGGGGCGAATCAGTTCCATTCCCTCAAAATTCTTGCTGTAAAGCTTCGGCATCATGGTCTGCACCTGTGAACCGTAAAGCATCCCCATAAGAATGGTTTCAATCACATCATCATAATGATGTCCAAGGGCGATCTTATTGCAGCCAAGCTCCTTGGCACGGTTGTACAAATGTCCACGGCGCATTCTGGCACAAAGATAGCAGGGATTATTCTCAACACCCACAACATAGTTAAAAATACGAGCCTCAAAGATCTCCAGCGGCAGCGAAAGCGTTGCCGCATTTTCTATGATCCGTTGGCGGTTGACCTCGCTGTATCCCGGATCCATCACAAGAAACAGGATCTCAAACGGCACATCACTGTAACGCTGCAGGCGCTGCATGCATTTTGCCATGAGCATGGAATCCTTACCGCCGGAAATACAGACGGCGATACGGTCGCCCTCCTCGATCATGCGGTATTCCTTAACCCCTTTGATGAATTTGTTCCAGATGGTTTTCTGGTATTTTTTATAAATACTGCGCTCGATTTCTTCGGCACGGCTGAGTTCCTTCATGTACTCCATTCCTTTACTAAGTTTTCTCTGCTCATTATATCATAAATTTCATCAGAATGCAAGTACTGCGGGAAAGAGAGCCGTGGCAAGTGCGGATTTTCCAAAAAACTTGCTTTTCCCCTTCGCCTGTGCTATAATGGTAACAGAGAAAAACGGCACAGTATGTGCCATGCGAAAGAAAGCAGGGGAACTATGGCAAAGAAGGACAGACCCGTCTATATCTGCCGTGAATGCGGCTATGAAAGCTCAAAATGGAACGGCTGCTGCAGCGGATGCGGACAGTGGAATACACTCGAGGAAGTTGAAACCATCCAGAGAAGCAGCGGCGGCAGCCGGACGATCATGAATCTTTCCGATCGCATCCACCGGATCGACGACATCGACATGGACAAGGAAGTCCGCTACTGCACGGGATGCGGTGAGCTGGACAGGGTGCTGGGCGGCGGTCTCGTGAAAGGCTCCATCGTCCTCCTCGGCGGTGAACCGGGCATCGGCAAGAGCACGCTGCTGCTTCAGATCTGCCAGCATCTTGGCGAAAGTCACACCGTACTCTACATCTCCGGAGAAGAATCCGCCAGACAGCTGGGACTGCGTGCACAGCGGCTGAATGTCAATTCAGAGAAGCTCTATATTCTGACGGAGAATGACGCACAGGCGATCTGCGACACAATTGCAGCATCGAAGCCGGATATTGTCATCATCGACTCGATCCAGACGATGCAGATCCAGCAGCTCTCCTCCAGTCCCGGAAGCCTGACACAGGTGCGGGAATGCACGAATCTCTTCATGCACACGGCGAAAACGCTGGAAATTCCGGTGTTCATCGTTGGACATGTTAACAAGGACGGAGCGATCGCAGGTCCCAAAGTCATGGAACACATTGTGGATACGGTGCTGTTCTTCGAGGGCGAACGGCATATGAGTTATCGAGTGCTGCGTGCGGTGAAGAATCGTTTCGGCTCGACGAATGAGATCGGTGTATTTGATATGCAGGACAAGGGACTGCGTGAGGTGGAGAATCCCTCGCAGATGCTGCTTGCCGGCAGACCGTTGGGCGTATCGGGAACGTGCATTGCGTGCGTGATGGAGGGTTCCCGTCCGATTCTGGCGGAGGTGCAGACGCTTGTTTCCAAGAGCGCCTATGCAGCCCCCAAGCGCACAGCAACGGGTTTTGACTACAACCGCATGGCGATTCTGCTGGCGGTACTGGAAAAGCGCTTCGGGCTGACGTATGGGGCATTGGACGTGTATCTGAATATTGTGGGCGGCTTTAAACTGGATGAACCTGCAGGAGATCTGCCGGTGGCACTGGCACTCTATTCAGGGCTGACAGACAGGGCACTACCGGACAAGCTGATTGCGATCGGCGAAGTGGGACTGGGCGGAGAGATCCGCAACGTGTCGCATATTGTGCGCCGTGTGCAGGAGGCAAAGCGAATGGGATTTGAATACTGCATCGTCCCGAAGCAGGCACTCTCAGCACTGCCGAAAAGTTCCAAGACACTGCGGATTTTCGGCGTGAGCAATCTGCGGCAGGCGTTTTCGGCGTTGTCGAAATTGCAGGAGGAAGAGGCGGCTGGAGATGTGTAAATCGGAATTTTTAGGAGGAAATAAAAATGCCGTATTATATCGGTTGTCGTATTCCAAGAGGAGCAGATTGTGATGATGGTTGGAAGTGTCGCAAAGGAGAATATTGTAGATGTCTTGAGATATGTTCAGTTGAAGACGGAGAGGAAGCATATTTTTGCTATAATGGTGATAATTGCATTTATTTTCAAGATGAAGTGGAAGCAAATTCGTATTTAAATGTTATAAAACAATAGAAAATTACAATTATAACAGGACTGATAAAACAGTGTTTATCCAATTGCTTGATTAACTACACCTATTCAAATTTATCAGCTAAACAGGAGGTCCACATGAAATTCACCTACTGTCCGCACTGCGGCACAAAAACAATCCTGAAAGAAATCGGGGATGAGGGGATGATCCCCTATTGCGAAAGCTGCGAAATTCCGCTGTTTGAGATGTTTTCCACCTGCGTCTTGAGCATTGTTGTCAATGAGCTGGGTGAGGTTGCACTCATTCAGCAGAGCTATGGAAATCCACGGTTTGCAGGGGTTGCAGGCTATATGAAATGCGGCGAAACCGCCGAAGAATCGGCAAAACGTGAGGTTATCGAGGAGATCGGGCTTGTGCCGGAATCGATCACATTTCTGGAAAGCCACTGGTACGATGGAAAAGATATGCTCATGCTAGGCTTTCTGGCACGGGTCAAAAAGGCGGATTTCCGGCTGTCCGGCGAAGTCGCACAGGCGCAGTGGTTTTCCCTCGAAGAAGCTGTGCGGACGGTGCGGGAAGGGAGTATTGTGCAGAAGCTGATTCTCAAGGCACAGATGATGGTATAACACAAAGGCACACGCATAAAACGTGTGCCTCATTTGGTTATTTTCGATTTCGTGATTCAACAATCATCTGCTTTATGAGATAGGGCAATCCGAAAACGCCCGTCCAAAATCCATAATCCACCAGCAATCCAACCCAGCAAAATGTGCTCAGCGGCGTATTATAAAGGCAGACCGCAAGCAGAATTCCGCCGATAAACGGAATGACCGAGGCAGTTTGTTTTCTCAAGAACCAGCGGATTAAAATCAACCAGTTTCCTGCTGCGATCCATAAGCCGCAAATGCCTGTTATAATGGCAATCACCCAGTTCAATACCGACATCCCCATCACCTATCGATTCACCATCATATCCCACACCAGACAGATTCCATAAATCACCGGCTGATGCACCGCATAGATCTCCAGCGCATGTCTGCCGATGAAATTCAGAGGGGCAATGCCCTTCCAGGTCGCTTTCGGGAGGTATTTTCCGATCAGCCGGAACAGGAAATATCCTGTGAGGAATAAAAATAGCCACGGAAACAGCGGAAAATAGTCCGTTGAGTAAAATCCCGGAAAATCAAATCCGAAATATGTCGTGAAGTAGTTGGCATACAGCCAGTCGGGGAGCTGGATCAGTTCATTTCCGAAAAATCCCAGATATCCCCACGAAATGCGCCGTGTGAACAGGAACAGGATCAGGCAGATGATTCCACCCAATATCGCCGGAATTTTCTCCAAGAAGGGCTTGAGGGGGATCATCAGAAGCATACAGGAACCGATGAGAGTAAGCACGCCGAACACAACAATTTCACTCGGCATAAAAATGGCAGTCACGATGGAAACGATTGCACCCAGTCCGAAGACCATCAGTCCACGTTTGAGGGGCTTTTTACTCATTCCGGCGCAGAATCCGGACAGCAGAATGAACGTACAGCAGATGCACTGCTGCCAGATATACGCACCATTCCCATGGTACCATTCCCAATCCACGCCGAAGATATAGACGAGATCCCAGATCGCATGGTAGAGCACCATATTGATGACAGTCAGCCCTCGGATGGTATCGAGAAGGGCAGTACGTGGGCGTTTGGTTTGTTCCATAATAATGCTCCTTATTATATAATAAAAAATCCGCTTCAGAAGAAGCGGATCAAAAAGAAGCCGGCACCGAACTAATTTCCCAGGTCGTGACCAACCAAGTATTTTCGTCGCGAAAGAGCTTAACTGCCGTGTTCGGAATGGGAACGGGTGGGACCTCTTTGCAATAGACACCGGC
>JAZPZJ010000032.1:0-29969 GCA_045544635.1 Oscillospiraceae bacterium | reverse complement strand
CCGATTGTATTATAATGCAACATTTACGGTTCTTGTGTAACGACGCAAAGCATACTCGCCGTCATGTGCCTCTCCAAGAAAGCTTTCGGACATGTTGCCGGCACGCATCACACGGTTTACGCCGCTGCGGATAAGCAATTCAGTCAGACGTTCCCGTTTTGCAGGTGAACAAATCAAACCGGCAGTCTGTAAATGCCCTTTCGCTCTGCGCAGATGGGTCAGCATTTCCCGCTGCGGCAGGCGCTTAACAAGGCAATTTCCATACATGTAGGAAAGCTCCAGTGTGCTGTCAGAAGCAGCAGTCAGACTGCAGTACTTGCCTTGGCAAACCTGTCCGTCTGCATTTTTGCCCGGATTCAATGTGCATTCAAGCATATCGGAATAGCGGTGCAGCGTCATTTCTGCAATTGCACCGAGATCACGGATCGGATATTTTTCCGCAGCCTGCTCCAGAAACGGGAGAAATAGATTACAGAAATCGGTGACATCCTCCATATATTCCGTATCCAGGTAGATCACCTGACAGGAACTGCAAAGGAGCTGCTTTGTCAGTACAATATGCTCCGCAAGTGCCGCAAGCTCTCGTTCCTTGCTCTCATATCCCGAAATATAGGCAAAACCGAGCTTATGTCCCCACTCGATGATCCGGCAGCCGGGCGGTGCAAAACGACGCACTGCGGCCACTGCTTCATCACCGCCCCAGACAGCAACACCATCGGAAAGTGCAGCCATTTTCTGTAACGCAGTAAGATCAGAAGAGGGGGTATCGAAAACATAGATATAATCCTTGAGTCGTGGTTCGATCGTGATCAATCGGCTGAGAATTTCCAACGTGATCCCGCTGTCCGCACTTGGAATCTTGAGAATGTTGATGTTTCCGGCAAGCAAGCCTTCCGCAACACTATAAGCAGGCAAAACATCCATATTACCGGCTGCGATATGCAGCAGCGTACCCAGCGGCCGTGGACGGACTTCAACCCGGGGGAAACCAAGCGGCGGCCCTGTCAGCTTTGGAGTAAAGTACCGCTGTCCCAGCTCCGCTTTCACCTTATACTCCATGCTATCACGCCGCAGCATGCGGACTGCCATCTGAATGTATTCTTCCGGATTGTCCATCTCTATCTGCTGCAGAATCTGTCGATACTCTCCACGTTCCAGACGACGACTCAGTTCATCAAACGCAGCGATCACCGTTTCGGTATCCAGCGGACGGTGCAGAATTGTTTCATTGATCCGATACTCCATCGCCGCAAGGATCCGATTCTGCTCATCGGAATCATAGATGACGCCATTCGCAAGAATCATAGACGTCCCTCCATTCCATTCAGAAGCTCTGCTGCACCGGCAGCACAGGTTTTGATGTCACGCAGTCCCACACGTCCGATGATCTCCAGATAGGGGGATGTCAGACCACATCCGCAGGTTTCGCCATCATGGAGAACACCAAGATCATCCGTCATCACACTCAAAATCGGCGTTGCAGAAACCATCGGCGTCACCAGATTGATCAGCCCCGTCTTCCCATTCGGAACAGGCTCCAATGTATGGACATTCCGGATGATGACTCTGCTGTATGCAGGGACATGGAAATGATGATTCGGACAATCACAGTAAAGGATCGGATGTTCAGCAGCTCCGAAAAATTCGATAATATTCTCTTCATCCACATTCAAGACCTTTTTCACAAGCGCATAGAGCGTCTGCTTATCCACCTGCTCGGCATAGAACTGCTTCCATCCGCCGCCCAGCATGATCTTGGAATACTCCGGCAGAGACAGGCGGATTCCTCGCTCATCCATCATTTTCAGAATGAAATAGGTATACGAAGGGAAGCCCATAAACCGTACCGGAAATGAAGATTCACTGTATTTCTGAATCATTGCAATCATACCTTCAAGGTCGGGGCGATAGCTTCCATCCACAAATTTGAGCGCATAACTCCGGTGCAGTGCCGGTGCAAAAAAAGTAGAACCGAACGCCGTTTTCATCACCGCCATGTCGTTTCCTCTGTGCGGCTTATAACCAAGAATGATGTAATTCGTCGGGCGAAGTGAGAGTAGTCCACGCCAGTGTGCAATTTTCACAACCATACGCAGTCCACACAGCAGGCTGCCAAAGTCCAGTCCGATTTTACTGAACTGACCCTTGGTACCCGAAGAAGTTGCCTTGATCGGAATCCTCCATTCAGGGCAGGAAAACAGTCTGTGTTTCTTGAACAGCAACGTCGGCAGAAACGGAAGGTGCTTCAGATCTGTATATGTATTCAGCATATCCGGCGTAAACTGCATCTTTTCGAGCATCATCCGATATTCGGGGCAATGCGCAAATTGATATGCACAATTCTCACGGATCGCCTCAAGGAACACATCATCCGTGGTCTGTGTATCAAATGGATCCTTTGTCCGAAAAAGTTGTTTGCGGTATTTCATAGTAACGCTCCTTTGTATCAAAGCGATTTGTCGAAATTTGTATTACTGTCATTATACCATATTCTGATCTCATTGTCCAGTCACGGATAAAATAAATCCCTCTCTGTCTGCACAGGAGGGATTTATCACAGGCGATCTGTTTAATTTTCAGATTCCTTTTCCAGGAACTTGTAAATCAACGCTGCAAGCGCTGCACCGACCAGCGGTCCGAGAATGAATACCCACACACACTTGATCGGATCAAGATTACCGGTAAATGCTGCAATGACTGCCGGACCAAGGCTTCTTGCCGGATTGACAGATGTACCAGTCAGACCAATACCAAGGATATGCACCAGTGTCAGTGTAAAACCAATGACAATGCCTGCAAAAGAACCATGGTTTGCCTTCTTAGAAGTAACACCAAGAATGGTAATCACAAAGATGAATGTGAGCACCACTTCCACCAGCAGACCAGCAACGGCACTGCCGTTCACACCTGCAAGGCCGTTGGAACCAAAGCCGCCTGTCATATCTGTTACACCGCCCAGACCAAAGATGGTCGCCAGCACACCTGCACCTGCAAGCGCACCAAGACACTGGGAGATCACATAACCGATAAAATCTGAAACGCTCATACCGCCGCTCATCAGAACGCCGAGCGATACTGCGGGATTGATGTGACAGCCGGAAATATTGCCGACGCAATAAGCCATGCCTACGATCACCAGACCGAAAGCAAATGCTGTCAGGACATAACCTCCGCCGTTGACAGCGTCACATCCGACGAGCATTGCTGTACCGCAGCCGAGAATGACAAGCACCATTGTGCCAATGAACTCAGCAATGTACTTTTTCATAGATCCCATTTATTTTTCCTCCTTTCTTTAAAATTCTAAACTAGCGCAAACTGCGCTGTTCGTTGTAAAAATACTCACGAGCCAAGTCTGCTGCCCGAATACTCATATTCGTCCATGCTATACAGAAGAACGATATCTCCCTGATAATCCACGACCGTATAAACCTGCTCCCCCACTGTAAGACTTGCATAGTCCGAGGAGCTGATAGAAACACGACCATCGAAGCCTTTCACAAACGCATAATAATACGTATCGGTATATTCTTCATAGTAGGTTTTACCATTGCGCTTCTTCTTTTTCCTGGATGTTTTTTCTTCCTTTTTCACATCCACGATTTCAGAAGTCACAACATGCCATTCATCCGCATGTTCCTGATCAGTCTGCAAGGTCTCCTGACGAGTCAGCACCACACCAATGATACCGCCGAATACAGCGATCGGCAGGATGGATACAATCAGGCTGAGTACCAAATTGGATTTGCGTCCCTCCGCTTTATTTCTGCGATGCTTTCGGATGGTGGAAAGCACCACCAGAAGGATAAAAATAGCGATCATTGCGATTGCGATCAGTAAAATCTGCTGTGTGCTTTCAAGCTGATCAGCAATTGCCGCAGCGATCATCTCATCTGTCAACTGCGCCTCTAATGCGTACATAGTATTCTCCTTTTGGGTATTTTATCCGAATACAAATTGATAACACACACCAAGCCATTCCCTCACCCAATACGTAGGCACCAGATACCAGGAGGTGTAGGCAGAGATATGATCCGATTCCAGTCCAAGGCTGTCCGCAATCATAGATGCCCGAAGCTGATGGTAACCATCAGTCACAATTGTGATCCGGTTGCCCCATTCGTGATCATTCAGGAGGATCTGGGCATTGGAAAGGTTTTCAAATGTGGAAGTTGAGGTATCTTCCATAAAAATACGGTTCTCATCAATGCCTCTGCCGGTCAGGTATTCATACATACATTGTGCTTCGCTGATTGCTTCATCCGAGCCCTGTCCGCCGCATACGATCACAGGAACATCGGGATGTTCGGTCAGATACGCATACGCAGCATCAAGGCGACGCCGAAGCATGAGACTCGGACCGCCGTTTTTTACCTGACAGCCGAGAACCACAATGGTATTTTCTTCTTTTGGGGTATCATACATCGTGTGCAGCATGCAGCCGCTGATAATGAGTGCAAGAACACCGGAAAAGCAGAGCAATCCGATCAGAACACACAGGATCACATGTCCGATCCCATTTTCCCAGATCCGCTGCAAAAGCTTTGAAATCCAAGGATTTGCAGCAAAATAAACAATTCCAAAAAGAGACACGAACGTTCCTGCAATATTTCCGATATTATAAATACCGAGCAAAAAAGGATTGATGAAAAAAGCCAGCAGAATCAGAAAAATTCCGGCTCCCAGCAACCGTACCCACAGATGCTCAATTACAAAGAATCCGCCAGACATGCTTTCAGTGCCTTTGCCAGCTGGTCAGGACAGGACGTCCCTCTTCCATTGCAATCCGTCCCCTCAAGACGTTCGATCACTTCCTCTGCAGGCATTCCCTGAACGAGACTGCAGATTCCTTTCGTATTTCCATTGCAGCCGCCGACAAAACGGCAGCTCTGGATGACGCCATCCTCCAGTTCAATCACAATTTGACGGGAGCAGACGCCTCTTGTCTGATAGGTATAAGTCATGAGTTTCTCCTTCTTTTCTCTGAACAGCTGCTCCGTTCTGCCTGAACGGAGCAGCATAAAATCATACGAGCGGATTTTCGGTGAGTCCTGCAACGCCGGAATCAATTGCAGCCTGTGCGACAGCCTGAGCAACAGCTGCAGCAACACTTCTGTCAAATGCATCGGGCAGGATGAATTCTGCACAAAGCTGATCATCGCTCACACATCCGGCAATTGCTTTGGTTGCGGCTACCTTCATTGCTTCATTGATGTCCGTAGCACGCACGGCAAGTGCACCCTTGAACACGCCCGGGAATGCAACCACGTTATTGATCTGATTCGGGAAATCACTTCTGCCGGTTCCAACGATATAGGCACCCGCTTCTTTTGCAAGATCGGGCATGATCTCCGGTGTGGGGTTTGCCATGGCAAATACCAGTGGCTTTTCATTCATCGTGCCGATCATTTCCGGTGTCAGAAGTCCGGGTCTGGACACGCCGATAAAGACATCAGCACCCTTAACTGCATCCGCAAGCACGCCATGATTCTGCTTTATATTTGTCAGGGCAGCAATTTCATTATGTGCAGGATTCTCATAGGTTTCGTCAGATGCAAGAATCCCCTTGAGATCAACCATCTGAATATTGCCTACTCCGAGATTCAGCAGATGCTTGGCAATAGCAATACCTGCAGAACCTGCGCCATTGATCACGATCTCCAGTTCGCCGATCTTCTTATCCGCAACCTTGCACGCATTCACAAGCGCAGCCGCTACAACGATCGCTGTACCATGCTGGTCGTCATGGAATACAGGAATGTTGAGGCGTTCTTTCAGCTTTGCTTCAATTTCAAAACAGCGGGGAGCGGCAATATCCTCCAGATTGATGCCGCCGAAGCTGTATGCAATATTGGCGATTGTGTTTACAATTTCATCCGTATCCTTGGAATCCACACAGAGCGGGAATGCATCTACATCTGCAAATTCCTTGAAAAGCGCACATTTTCCCTCCATAACAGGCATTGCTGCTAAGGGACCGATATCACCAAGTCCAAGCACTGCGGTACCGTCCGTAATGACTGCCACAAGATTGTGGCGACGTGTCAAAGTGTAGGAAAGCGACGGATCCTTCTCGATTTCGAGACAGGGCTGCGCAACACCGGGGGTGTAAGCGTGGGAAAGAGAATCCCGATCATTGATCGGAGTACGGGAAACGATCTCGATCTTTCCGCCCCACTCCTTATGACGTTCCAGGGATGACTGCATAATATCCATTTTTCTCATAACTCCTTATTATTTTTCTAATATTGAGATGCATCACCAGATGCAATCTTCCAATGTAATATTCTGACCGCTACCCATTGCTGCTGCGTAGGTCAGAATGATGCTTGCATCAATCGAATTGATGGTGCCGTCGCTGTTTACATCGGCAGCACGTTTGAAGTCCTTCACCACATTACAATGCAAGCCGGCAGAATTTTGTGCAGCATACTGCAGAACCACAGATGCGTCATCCGCATTCACAGACTTGGTTCCGTTCACATCACCAAGAGCTCTTCCGGGAATATACTGATCCTCATAGACATAGGGGCTGGTACCATCATATACACCAATGAGGAACATACTCCAGTAATAGCCGAACGTGCTGTCCGGATCGTAGGTGTAGCCAATGCCGATGTGGGTAAAGTTTTCATTCAGGATATTTGCCCTATGCCCCTCTGACTGCATCCACTGATCAACGGTGGCAACAGGATTGGAGCGGCCTGAAGCGATATTTTCCGCAGAGAATGAATAGGTAATCCCCTCAGATTTCAAAGCGGTAAAGCACACAGAACCATCCGGTCTGTAGTGGGAAAAATCAAGCACGATCTCCTCAGCACGCGTATCGGATACCTCGAGCAGAAGAGGCGTTGTTGACAACTCAGACAGACCGTTCGCCACACGGATATCATTGATCGCACAGATTACAATTTCAGCGTTCTTTAAGGAAATTTGGTCAACCTCACCTGCAGAAACTGCAGCACCGGTATGCAGCGGCAATGCGGCAAAAGCAGCAGTCAGTGCAAGGGCAAAAAACTGATTGCGTGAAAAACGTTTCAAAGAAAACACATCCTTTCATGAGAAGATAAATCGTTACAATTTGCATGCGATTTGTAAAAACGGCATGCTTACTCAATCTAATTGTACCATTTTACGTCACAAAAGTCAAGCGTTTTCAATGAATAAATTTGTTCAAAATGTCCTATTTTTCAAATTTCCAATAAAATTTGGGATTATTTTTCAAAAACATCTTTTCTTTTCAGAAAAAGTATGTTATAATATTATCAATCACAGGCTGATGTATCATTGTGGTACACAGCAAAGATTTTAGGAGGTATATTATGCGTGCTGTAATTACAGTCATCGGTAAGGATACGGTGGGTATCCTGCACAAGGTTAGCGGCATCTGTGCAAAGCACAATGCAAATGTCGTTGAGGTAACGCAGAGCGTTTTACAGGATATGTTTGCAATGATCATGCTGGTGGATATCTCTGGCATGGGTGAGAATTTTGCATCCCTGACGGATGATATGTCCGCACTGGGTAAGGAACAGGGTCTTGCAATTCACTGCATGCATGAGGATATTTTCAATTCCATGCACAAAATCTAAACTGAGGTGAAATCATGCTGAATACATTTGATATTCTGGAAACCATCCGCATGATTCAGGATGAGTGTCTGGATATACGTACTATTACTATGGGTATCTCTCTGCTGGACTGCATTGATCCCGATATTGATAAGGCTTGCGAGAAGGTCTACAACAAGATCACCACAAAGGCAGCCAATCTTGTCAGCGTCGGTCAGCAGATCGAGAAGGAATATGGTATTCCGATCGTTAATAAGCGTATTTCTGTCACACCCATTGCGATGCTGGCAGCGGCTTGCCCGAATGACAACCCCGTCAAGTTTGCACTGGCGCTCCAGAGAGCGGCAGATACCTGCGGCGTCAACTTCATCGGCGGTTACTCTGCACTCGTCCAGAAGGGCTTCAGCGCAGGTGATCTGGCACTGATCAAGTCCATTCCGGAAGCTCTGTCCGTAACAACCAACATCTGCTCTTCTGTCAACGTTGGTTCCAGCAAGTCCGGTATCAATATGGATGCAGTAAAGATCATGGGTGAAGTGATTCTGGAATCTGCAAAGGTGACCGCAGAACGTCAGTGCATCGGTCCTGCAAAGCTCGTTGTATTCTGCAATGCGCCGGAGGATAATCCCTTCATGGCAGGTGCATTCCATGGCCCCGGTGAGCCGGATTGCGTTATCAATGTGGGCGTATCGGGACCCGGCGTAGTTCGTGCAGCAATCGCAAAGTATCCGGATGCGACGATTGACGGCATTGCGGATGTGATCAAAAAGACTGCATTCAAGGTAACAAGAATGGGTCAGCTGGTAGGTTCGAGAGCCTCTAAGATGCTGGGCGTTCCGTTCGGTATCGTGGATCTGTCCCTTGCGCCGACTCCAGCAGTGGGTGACTCCGTTGCACATATTCTGGAGGGGATCGGTCTGGAGCAGTGCGGTACACACGGCACAACCGCAGCACTCGCACTGCTGAACGATGCAGTCAAGAAGGGCGGCGTTATGGCATCTTCGAATGTCGGTGGTCTGTCCGGCGCATTCATTCCGGTATCCGAGGATCAGGGCATGATCGATGCAGCACTCGCAGGCACACTTTGCCTTGAAAAGCTTGAAGCAATGACCGCAGTATGCTCCGTAGGTCTGGATATGATCGTTGTTCCGGGCGATATTACCGCTGAGACAATTTCTGCGATCATTGCGGATGAAGCTGCAATCGGTATGGTGAACAACAAGACAACAGCTGTCCGTCTGATTCCGGCGATCGGAATGCAGGAGGGTGATATGCTGGAATTCGGCGGTCTGCTGGGCAGCGGCCCTGTGATGCCGATCAACCGCAAGTCTCCGGCAAAGTTTATTTCTAGAGGCGGCAGAATCCCTGCACCCATGCACAGCATTAAAAACTAAGCGGCGAACCGCCGCCGGTGATTTGTTCCCTTTAGGCTTAGCCCAAGTGGAAACAAAAAACCAATCTGCAATATAAAGGAGTCCTTTACATGAAATATTTAGTAGTACTGTTCGATGGTATGGCTGACTATCCCGTACCGGAGCTTGGCGGTAAGACACCGCTGGAGGCTGCGGACACACCGAATATTGACCGTCTGGCAAAGACTGCAACCGTTGGCCTTGTCAAGAGTGTGGATGACGGCATGAAGCCCGGCAGCGACGTGGCAAATCTGTCCATTCTGGGCTATGATCCGAAGAAATATTACACCGGCAGATCACCGCTGGAAGCTGGCAGCATCGGTATTGATATGAAGACGACCGATGTATCCCTGCGCTGCAATCTGGTCACGCTGACGGACGAAGCAAACTATGAGGATAAAACCATTCTGGACTATTGTGCGGATGATATTTCCTCTGAAGATGCAGAAGTTCTGGTAAATTTCCTTGCAGAAAAGCTGAACAATGAAGAGTTCACATTCTACAATGGTGTCAGCTACCGTCACTGCCTGATCTGGGACAACGGTACAACCGATGTCGGTACACTCACACCGCCCCACGATATTACAGGCAAGCCCATCAAGGAATACATCCCGAGCCATCCGAATGCAGAAAAGCTCTATGAACTCATGAAAAAGTCCTATGATCTCCTGAAGGATCATCCGCTGAATCTGGAAAGAATCAAGAATGGCAAGCGTCCTGCCAACAGCATCTGGCTCTGGGGCGAGGGCGTTCGTGCACAGCTTGATGATTTCAAGGAAAAGTATGGTCTCAAGGGTTCTATGATCTCTGCAGTTGACCTTCTCAAGGGCATCGGCAAATTCGCCGGCATGAATGTGGTACAGGTGGACGGCGTGACCGGCTACATTGATACTAACTTCGAGGGCAAGGCACAGGCTGCAATTGAAGAATTCAAGAACGGTCAGGACTTTGTTTACATCCATGTGGAAGCACCGGATGAGTGCGGTCACAGAAATGAGATCGACAACAAGGTCAAGGCGATCTCCATTATTGACAAGGTGATTCTAGGTCCGGTAACGGATTATCTGCGCAGTCAGGGTGATTTCAAAGTTCTGGTGACTCCCGACCATGCGACTCCCCTGTCCCTGATGACACATACCAACGATCCGATTCCCTTCTTCATCTATGACAGCACAAAGGAATGCGATGGCGTGGATGGTTTCTGCGAGAGAACCGCAAAAGAAACCGGTCTGTTCATTCAGCCGGGCCACACCATTATGGGCAATTTTGTAAAGTAAGAGATACATAAAAACAACTCCCTTTCGGGAGCTGTTTGAGGCTGTCAAAAAAGTCCCGTCCAGCCAGTGCGCCTTACGGCGCACGGCTGGATTATTTTTTTATTCTTAGTTGCGCCTTCGGCGCATGTAGGGGGCTTCGCCCCCTACAACCCCCAGTATATAGCCCCAAAGCCCTCCCCTTTGGGGAGGGAGTCAGGGACCCCCGTAGGGCGTGCGTTAGCTGTGGGGCAAATTTAAGGGAAAGTATACTTTTTCGACAAGCTGAAACAGCTCCCTTTCGGGAGCTGTTTTTTTAGCCAATTACGACATAATCTGCAGAAACGTAGCCGATAAGTCCATTCCAAGAAACGACATACCAGTTGTTCACAGTTCCATAAATCGTAACCATGGAACCATTAGGGATCGCAGCTATAATCCGGGAATTGGTGTTCGGATAGCTGCGCAGATGCAGGGTCGAGCCGTCTGTAACAACCATTCCCCTGCGGATCGCCTGCGGTTCCACAAAGGGAATTCCGAAATAATCGCAGAGCGACTGCGTCAGATTGGCTGCAATGGGCGTCAGATTTCCCCGGATCCAGACAGCATCCTCCGCGTTGTCATGATACCCGATCTCACAGAGTACAGCAACTGCCCGTGTGCGCGTGACTTCCCCTAAGGTCGTGGTCGGACGTGCAGTGCTTTTGTCAGGAAGCGGATAGATGCTCTTGAAATTATTCGCAATGATGGTCGCCAGACGTTCACTTTCTGCACTGGCTGGGGAATAATAAATGTCAATTCCTCGAAGCTGTCCGGTAAGGTTCGGAGGTGAAGCATTGGTGTGCAATGCAAGATGCACATCATAGTAGGCGGCATTCGAGTCGGCAATCGCACCGGCTGCACCACGGGTCGGATCATTTCGGACATAGGTAATACCGCTTGCCCGCAGATAAGGCTCCATGCGGTCGGCAAGCAGGTTCATATACTGCTCCTCCGTACCGCCGCCCGTATATTGGTTGAACTCCTGCGTTGAGGGGCTCAGAAATACTTTTGGCATGGCAGGTTCTCCTTTATCGAAAAATGGGAAAGGTCTCCCCTACCATGCTATGTTTTATTCTGTAAAATGTGCTTACCAGAAAAAGAGATACCATAACGGAACGAGAACAGCTGCGAAACACCAGATGCCCAGAGGGAGAAGAAACGCTTTTGTCAGCACCTTCCCTTCAGGCTGTCTGCTATGATAGATGTACCAGTTGATTCCAACTGCAAATGCATTTGACAGCAGCAATGTGACAATACCGCCGATCACTTCCGAGGGAGATCCGCCGCCCCAGTAGCCGCCTCTGTCACCGAAAATCCCGATCAGTGCAAAGGAATTTACCCAATACCCGACAAAACCCAGAATGATATTCATGGCAATCATCGCATAAGTATACATTCTATTCCTCCTTATCCTGATAAAAAGCAGATATGCACAATTCGCTTAATTATTCATCGTTCATTATACACTCATTGCACCAATCAGAAATTCACGGGATGAGAAAAGTCCCATCACACACAGTATCAGAAATACAGAAAACAACACAATCTCTGCACAAATCGGATGCCCAGCACGCTTTTCCCGTCTGATACAAATTACCGTGCACACGAGCAGAACCGCACTAATCATATAGGTAAGAAATGCCATTTCCTCCAGAAGCAAACAAGCAACAAAGGGAAACATCAATTGGAGTATCAGCTGCGGCGGTTCAAGACATTCATCCGTCCAGTTCCCGATTGTCTGAATAATCGCCGGGAACAGAACCAGATCATGCAGCAGCCAGAAGATTTTCAGCAATGTTTTTCCCTTGATTTTTGGACGCTCCTCATATGCAGCCATAAACGATATTCCTCATCAGCTTTGCTGTAGCAGAAGTTCCTGCACATGCCACCTGAATCCAGAACATGATCACCAGCTTTTCCTCCGGATCCACGGTAAAATAGGTGCCCGTCCAGCCATCCCAGCCAAACTCACCGAGATTGGCAAGCGTTCCAAATTCTGCCTTGTTTACAAGCACACGTACCAGAGAGCCATATGCATAACCCTTGAGTGAATCCCATCCCTTTGGCGCAAGCTGTACAGGATCCACCTGCGGCGTGCGGATATATTCAACAGATTTTCTGCTCAGGATGCGCACGCCATCCTTGGAAACGCCGCCATTCGCCAGTGTATTTGCAAATTTCGCATAGTCACCGATTGTTGAGCAGAGACCTGCACCGCCGGATATAAATGCCGGGAGTGTGCGGCGGTCATTAAGTCCCAGATGGCAGCCGTCATCACGGCGGAGATTTCTGTCTTCATCGAATTCATATGCCGCCGCAAAGCGATGCAGCTTCTCTTCCGGTACATAGAAGTCCGTATCCGTCATGCCAAGCGGTAGGAAAATATTCTGCATCAGATAATCACGATAGTTCATTCCGGTTGCAGCTTCAATCACACCACCGAGGATATCTGCAGATACACCATAGTCCCATTGGGTTCCGGGATCAAACTGCAGCGGAATCACAGCAATACGCTTACATAATTCCAGTGTGCTCACCGGATTGTCCCCATCCCTGCGCACGTCGATCTCCCCGAAAAAGGATGCGGTATCCTTCTGGGTCTGGGTTTCGCAATTCGGATACGCAAGACCTGAGCGCATATTCAGAAGATCCTGAATCGTGATTTCACGTGCAGCAGGACGTGTTGTTCCATCCGGATTGTACACCTTCGGATCTGCAAATTCCGGAATAAACTGTGAAACCGGAAATTGCGGCTCGAGAATTCCACGTTCTACCAGCTGCATTACAGCAGCTGCTGTGACAGGCTTTGTCATAGAATAAATGCGGAAAATAGAATCGGGCTGCATCGGAACTCCGTTTTCCCGATCCGCCATGCCGAATGAACCGCTGTAAAGACATGCGCCATCCCGGTACACAGCTGCATTGGCACCGACAAAGGCGCCATAATTCAAATCTCTCGTAATGAGATCATCAATTCGTTGTTTCATCAAATCGATCATTTGTAATTCCTCCGTTAGATTTCAACCTCATCCAGCTTTACTTCGATCGACGTATCCAGCGTGAATGAATAAATATATGCCTGCTTTACGGGCAGATCCAGAAAATGTGCAGCTGCTTTCTGGTAGAGTGCCAGCTGAAGACTGTAGTCGTCCAGAAGTTCCTGGGTTGATTTGACATAATCCGATTTATAATCGACCAGCACCCATCCATCCGGTTCACGGAACAACAGGTCGATCGTACCGATCAGGATGCCGTCAGTGCCTGCATATTTCTGCAGCAAAGACGACCCCGCTGCAAATGCAAGCTCACCGATCTTAACAAAGAACTGGCGTTCCTTTTCAATCTGTGATGCAGCGGCAATTCTTGCGTAAAGTTCGGATGCAAAAAAGGCTTTCAATTTTTCAGGTGCCAATGCTTCTGCCTCCGGCGCAGTCAGATAGCCATCTTCCTGCAGACGTACAAGTTCTGTTTCTGCATCTGCTGCTGCAGCTTCAAAATCCAGATACTGCAGCATTTTGTGAACCGCAGTACCACGCTGTGCGCCACGCAGTGATTTCGGCTGCTTTGAACGTTCTGACAGGAAGGATGGTTTGGAAAGTCTGCCTTCAAATTCCTGCTCGGGATGGGCAAGCGCCGTAACACTGTATTTGGAAATCAGCTCGGTCTGCTCAGACTGATAGCGAAAATCAAGCTGCTGCTGCATGACCGCCATTGTATCCTGATCGGGCATTGCATTGAACACAAACGGCTGCGGTGCCATTTCCTCTGAAAGAGGAGCGGCGTCGGATACCATGTAGTCGATCAGCTCCGACTGGCATTCCTCTTCGTCAAGAAGGGCACGCATGAGATAAGGCGCCTCAGTTGTTGAGAGAAGATACTGCAGCACCCAGTCCTGCATGGACCTTGCTTCAGAAGCAAGGGTTCTAGCCGCAGACGGACAATACTTAAAAAGCAGTGCCATATAACAGGAGTCTTCGGAATACTCCTTTTCCTTGCTCACTCCCCTGCAGTAGCTGAAACAGGATGCACGTTCCATCACGAGAAAGAGCTTCTGCTGTGCACGGGTCAGCGCTACATAAAAGAGTCGCATTTCCTCGCTCCGCTGCCTGCGGTAGATATCCGCCAACTGATAATGATATGCAACGGTAGCGGATTTGCAGTATTTCTCCCGATCAATCAGTCGCATTCCGATCATGCCGTTCTCCTGCATATGCAGAAGGGATTTACTTGGGTTATCGCTGAATTTCTGTTCAGGATGGGCAAGGAACACAAACGGATATTCCAGTCCCTTGGATTTATGAATGGTTTTAATTGAAACACAGTTCGAATCGCCATGGGAGGCGGATTCGATTTCGATTCCCTTTTCTGCCACACTATCGAGATATCGCAGCCATGCTGCAATTCCGTCCTGTACACCCGGCTCCGAGTGAGCGCAATGTGTCTGCGCAAGACGAATGAAGGTCTGAAGATTCTGACGACGCCTTGCACCATCTTCATACAGACTCTGCAGCGACAGCAGATCTGTCTCATCACAGATCCGCATCACAAGGGATTCCAGCGGCATTGTATCCATCAAAGCCCGCAGCTTCTCAAAAAGCTTCAGGAATTGTCTGCACTTCCGGACAAGAAGGTCTGATACTTCTGTTTCGTCGGTTTCTGCAAGGCTTGTCATCTGGAGATAGAGGCGCTTTCGGTGGGAGTGCATCTTCAGCTCCACAAGATCCTGCATGGAAAACTCAAATATCGGGGAAATCAGAACTGCTGCCATGGAGATATCCGTCAAAGGATTGTCCAGAATACGGAGAAAATGATAGATCAGACGAATTTCCGGACGTTCAAGGAAATTACGATCCTCTTCTCCCTGTGCAGGAATTCCCCGATCCTGCAATGCTTTTACGAACGCACTGCCGTTCTTGGCAACAGAACGAAGGAGGATGCAGAAATCCTTGGGTTCACAGGGACGCTGTGTGTCATCACGCAGGGTGACCGGAACTTTCTGTGAAAGCATCGCTGCAATTTGCGCAGCAGTGCATTCTGCCTGTACATCCTCCGTTTCATCCGTCAGTCCTCCTGTGAGCAGGAGCGCAGTTTTCTGATTTTCGCACGCAGCAAACTGCTTTGCGCCGAAATAGAGAAATTCATTTTTATCATAGTTTACTTCTCCGCATTGAGAAGACATCAATGCATGGAAGAGTCCGTTTACAAACGCAATTACGCCCTCGGAGCTGCGGAAATTCTGATTGAGATAAATGCGGGCAACCGCACCCTCATCACACTCTTCCAGCGGCTCGCTATCGGAGAGTGCATTCATAAAGTTCCGTGGATTTGCCTGACGGAAGCTGTAGATTGACTGCTTGACATCCCCGACAAGGAACGCATTTGTTCCGTATTGCAGACGTTGTGCGTCAGTCCGGCAGTCCCGGGACAGAAGCTTGAACAAGCAGTCCTGCTTGTCATTGCAGTCCTGGTATTCATCCACCATGACCAGCGCATACTGCGCAGACAGCGCATCACAAAGTGCAGTACGTACGATGGATCCGTCATCATTCATCCTGCCGAGGAGAGACAATGCCAGTCGTTCGGCATCATCAAAGGCAAGGACATTCCTGCGGCATTTCTCTTCAAACAAGGCTGTCCGATACTCGAGTGTAAGGGTAAGGAGCAGCGGGAGAAGCCGCTCCTGTGCAGCAAGATCATCTGTAAAATAACGAAGGGGCGCAAGATAGGAATCCACAGCTGCCTCATATTTCGCTTTATAGATCGCACGGAACTGGCGGAAAACATTCTTCTGACCAGGATCCGTGTTCTTGGATACTCTGGAAAAATCAGAGAATTCTGCGACATGAACCAATGGATTTTCAAGGATCCTGGACATGTCTACCTTTTCAAGAAATGTGCGGTGAAAACGAATATTCTGTTCATCCTCTTCCAGAATTTCCAGGAAACGGTTGGTCTTACCGCTGAGCATGGTACCTGCAGCATAGGGGCGTGCAAGGCTTATCAGCGCCAGCACATCGTCAAACACTGCACAAACCGCAGAACGGACTGCCTGAAACAGGGTCTCACCATCCCGACAGATACAAACGGCACGTTCTGCCCATTTTTCAGCAAATGCGATGGATTTCATGTATTCTGTAAGAGAAAGGATCACGCCTTCCAGTTCTGCATCTTCCTTGGTGCAGAACGCAGAAAACAGCAGTTCCATATCCGTCTGGCGTTCCTTGCTCCAGCGTGCAAGCACCGTCTGCAGTGCCGCCTGAACATATACCGTTTCCTCAGCAGGTTCGGCAATACGGAATTGTGCCGAAACACCGCACATGTCCGCATTTTCACGGATCAGATCAAAGCAGAAGGAATTGATGGTGGAGATTTTGGCGCTGCCAAGTGAAGACTGCTGGCGCAGCAGCCAGAGATATTCATCCTCGTCCGCATCACTGCCAAATGTATTCATTCTATCTGCCAGTGCCTGATAAAGACGCTGTTTCATCTGGGCTGCCGCATCATTGGTAAAGGTAACAACAACGATATCCTCGGCAGGAACACGATGCTCCGTGTCCGACAAAATCCGCAGCAGACGTTCCACCAGAACCGCTGTCTTGCCGCTTCCTGCAGCAGCGGATACAATGACACTTCTGCCACGATCCTTGATTGCAGCCTGCTGCTGCTCCGTCCATTGCATCATGTGTTCCCCTCCTTTTCATCATTCTGATCGGTTCGATCACCAAATACAGTGTCGATCGCTTCTTTTTTCTGGGCAGCAGTCAGATTCACTGCTTCCTGTTTTTCCACACCGCACAGATCACTGCATCCGCAGAAGCTGCACGGTGCATGCAGATACGGATCGGGGGCGATCTTTCCTTCGTACAGCGCATCTGCCATATCACAGATTTTCTCCATAACATGGGATTCAAGCTGCTGCATCTGTTTCTCATCCACTGAAAAGAGCGATGCTTTACCACGGCTCAGGATCGGAGCACAGGCTTCAGCGATACCGTTCTCCATGTGCGGTGCCGCAGTATCAAGAAGGAGTCCCTTCATGCGATAATAGTCATCCAGAATTTCCTTGACGTCCTTTTCCTTTTCTCTCGCTTCGTAGTTTGTACGTTTTGGCTGACCGCTCGGCATGTACAGTACACCGCCGGGCAGTGCATCCGGATAAACGCCGCTTCTTTGGAGGGCAAACAAGTAGATCAGCATCTGCATATCCAGACCATATGCAAGCTTCTCCGGCTCAAAGACTCTGGCACCGGTTTTGTAATCAACTACACGCAGCAGTGTACCCTCCGCGGTTTCACAGCGGTCAATACGGTCGATCTTACCGGCACAAAGGATCGCTCCATCACGTAGAGACAGGGCTGGAATAGCGCCCTCCTCCCGATTGGAAACCACCGTCTCAAAGCTGACAGGAACGAAATCGCTGCTCTGCATTTCCTGCTGCATCTGCTGCAGCACCTTCAGCAGCCCCATTCCCGACATGCGGTAATTGAGACGGAAGCGGCTGTCTCGCCGCAGTGCATCGGAAAAATTCCCTGCGGAAAACTGATCGGACAGCGTTCCGATTTCTTCAAGAAGCTGCTTGGATGTCAGGGAAACAAACTGCTTGACATTATATTTTCGCAGAATCTGTTCAAGGCAAAAATGTGCAAAGTTTCCGACATTCAGATGCGAAAATGCATTCTTTTCAGGCGCATACAGGCGCAGACAATGACTGCAGAAATACTGGAACGGGCAGTGGTAAAAATCTTCAATACCGGTCGGAGAAAGCACGATCTGCTCACCGAGGAATTTCTGCATACAATCTGCGGATACATGACAGGAGGGCGATACGTCCTGCTCCGACAGTTTGCGCACACGCTCCGCATAAAGCGGATCCTGCAGCAAAAGCTGCCTGAGTGCAGCGACATCTCCATCATCTCGATGAAGGCTGCGAACAAAATGGAAATAAGCCGCCTCCGGGGTACGGATGAAATAGCGCAGCGGAATTGTTTCCTCTTGCAGCAGCAGATGATCGGCGCCCGGGAACATGCTCATGATCTGCCGGATCACCACGGACGGACCGCTGCGCTCTCCGGCTGTGTTAATGCGGGGATAGGTAAGATAGAGCTGCTCGCTTGGGGCAGAAAAGATCTTGTGGATAATCAGCCGTTCGTCGGAATACAGTTCGAAAAACATACGGGTAATCGCAATACCATTCTCATTGAGCTGTTCAAGTTCCTGTCTGGTAAACATACCGCCAAGGTGGATCTCGCCCGGGAATTCATTCTCGCTGACACCCGGAACAAACACTACGACAGGATCATTCAAGCGGGCAGTCTGTGCCTCAACGATCTGGATGCTGTCGAGCGTCTGCGGCGGCACGGAGAATTCACTTCCGGCAATCTGAAGACGGAATAACTCATAGAGGGCGGAAGGCTCGACGATTCTGTCACCGCTGCATGAAACCATGGTCTCCATGATGTCAACCAGCATATTCCAAAGCACTGTAAACTCACGCTGCTGGAGTGTATCAAGTGCTGCAAAATATGCTTCACCAGCTTTTTGCTTGCGGAACAAGTGCTGATAAAGAACCTCACAAACCGTGCGGATCGTTTTCCCCTTGCAAGCTTTTTTCAGCTTTTTGATTTCAGTCAGAAAACGGACTCTTGTATGCTCAAGCTGCATACCGCCGAATGGAGCTGCACGCTCCGCTGTTTCGGTCTCCTCCTCATAAAACGGAGTGAGCCAATCGTCCTTTTCAATGCTCCACGTGAAACAAAAATGCTCCAGCATCGATACTTCCACTGTTCCGTAACCAGAAAAGGGAATCTTCATATAACGCAGAATGGAATCCGTATTCCAATGCGGTTCCGAAAGCAACATGAGCAGTGACAGAAAATAGCGCATCAGCTCCGTGTGCAGAACTGAATGGGAGGAAGAAATATAATAGGGCAGCGCATAGCGTGAAAAGGCTCTTTCAAGAGTCGTTCCATAGGCATCAAGAGATTTCACGGCAACGGCAATATCCCGGCAGCGCAGCGATGGATTCTCTGAGAGAAGTGCACAGATCGTTGCGGCAATGTATTCTGCTTCCGCAACAGGATCGGATGCTTCCATCACATGCACATGACCGCTGTATTCTGCGGCTGCAGAAAACGGACGCAGTGTCTGTGTGCTGACTGCACGCAGATCCGCATGCGGCGAACGCCGGTACTCTGCAAAAAATTCTGTTTCAACTGGAATGCGGTAATCATCCTTTGCGATTTTCAGAAGCGCACGATAAGTACGGTTTCCGCCCTCGAAAATCGGTGAAATGGAAGCATCCGGCTCGTCCGTGCGGATCGCAGCTGTAACATTCACAGCCTGTGCAAGGATGACATCCAGCATACTGTACTGATCTCCGGTAAAGCTGTCAAATTCATCGATATAAACGGATTTTCCGTCAAAGAATCCTTGTATATTCGCAATCATGGCAGCTTCTGTCAGATCCGTCAGGCGATCGTACAGCGCATGTTCCTGCAGAATCCGGTCGTATTCAAGCAGAAGCAATGCAATATCGTTTGTCTTGTCCTGCAGCCTGTCCGGAAACAGCACGGACGTATCCAGCAATTTTTGTGAAGTGATTCCGGCTTTCCGGAGTTTCGTAAACAAATCAAGCAGTGAACCAATAAACTCGGAGGTATCGCTTCGACGTCCGAGAATCCGGAGATCGCCACGTTGGCTGACTGTCTGTACCGCTTCATACAGGAAAACAAGCTTTTCACGTTCTGTGGCAGAGCGCTCCGCTCTTGCATTACTGCCATACATCTGTAAAACATGTCGGGAAAGCGTCCCAAAGCTTTTCGTCTGCAGACGGTTAAAATCTGCAGCGCCTAAGTATTCATACAGCTTTTTTTCCGCTTCAAAAGAAAACTGTTCCGGCACTAGAACAAGGACATCCCCTCCATCAGCGATGTCTTTTTTGATCAGATCCATCAATCGGGTTGATTTTCCGGTTCCGCATCCGCCAAGCAGGAATCGCAGCATACCTCCACCTTCCTTTTCTCAAATAATTCTTATTATATTATACCTCGAAAACGATATTTCGTCAACCATCTGCAGCAGAAAAGAGTCTCCGACGAATATAATCGGAAGACTCTTCACACATACTATTCCATTTCCCACCAGGGCTTTTCACAATCGATCATTGCAAATCGTTTTCCGTTATCAAGTACGACACAGAACATCTCATCACCAAAGTTGACCTTCTTGTAATCCAGGAACACAGGACAGACGTACTCATTTCCCTCTCTGTCACACACATAATACGGATGCTTTCCTGTATCCGATTTCTTGCCGCCGACCGTCATATAACCAAAGCCATATTTTTGCTTCATGAGACAATGATAGTCGGAACCGGGACCGAACACTTTGCCGATACCCGACAGAAACAGAAATACAAACATCAGTGCAGTTCCAAGCCAAGAAGCAAACAATGATCCCGGATAATATCTCCTGCGACGAATTGCCAGCATCCAGAGATCTTCTGTTACCTCATAATAATATCTCGTATCTCCTTCAAGCATACGTTCCAGATCTGCAAACGCAAACCATGCAACCACTACTGTATAAGCAAGTGTCAGGTAAAACAAGATCATAAAACGGTAACGTCTGTCAGCTACATATTTGATTAAAGCATCTTCTTTTTCTTTCTCCAGACGAAGACGAACCAATTCTCCCATATGGATTCCCCACTCTCCTCATGCTGATCAATTACTTTTTCGGTGCAACAACTGCAGTTCTCGGCAGAACAAAGATCGTACCATTGTCAAATGAAATACACGGACAATAGGAACCATCCACCGTTTCTCCTGTCAGGTTAATTGCATGAACTGTGCTTCCCCGTACAGTTCCATTGACATATTCCTTGCTGACTTCCATAATCGTTTTCAGCGCACGGGTACCAAAGCCCACCCTGCGATGACGATAAGTCGCTGCAGCATAGATTGTATCCACTTTATATCCTCCCCGCTTATAGAAAGCCAGATCGGAATATTTCCCCAGAAAACGACGATAACCGTTACGCAGCAGCATAAAAAAGAAAATAATCGAAAGAAGCGCAGCCATCAGGAACAATGCGGAAAAATCCACAATATACTCACTATATGGTGTCAGATGCAGCGATTCCTCAAGAAAACAAAATACTGCCAATGCAGAAAAAATCAGAAACCAAATTACCGATCCCCATAATTTTTTAATCAAAGCCCTACGCTCATACAAAATATGCCCCTTAATCACCTGTCTTCCAAGCATTGAAATCTTATAGGAACAATAGTCTTTGTGCTTCATGTACAAATCCTCCTGCTAAGCCGTGGAAATTCAGTATAAATTATAACATATTTTTCTGTGTTTGTCAATCATTTGTTCGTAAACTTATGAAAATTAAAGTAAAATATTGCTTTAATGATTGTGATTCTTCGAAAAAATAGTTGACTTTCCTATTAAAATTCTGTAAAATACAGTTCGGTTATATGCGGAACTTAAGGAAGGTACAACTATCATATGAAACGCATGGCATAATACAACTTCCGCCGGTATCCCTTTACTGAGATACTATACTATTGTAGAGGCCTTTTATGAATTTACTTAGCATCGTGAAAAGCAATGCAATTAAGGCATTTTCAAACAGTTCGACGAAATTTTCCATAAAAAAACAGAAAAAGCTCTTGCAAAATATGGTCTAATCGTGTATAATAATAAAGTAATTGTTTTTCGAAGGGAGGCAAAGCATGAAAATCGGTCTGGTTTTAGAGGGCGGTGCGCACCGCACTGTGTTCTCCTGCGGCGTGATGGATGCTTTGCTGGAATCCAACATTATGGCGGATTATGTGATCGGCTCTTCTGCCGGTATCACTTACTCCATCTCCTATGTCTCAAAGCAGGCAGGCAGAAACCGTGAGATGCTGCGTCGTTTTGTCAGGGACAAACGTTATGCAGGAACATTTCATTTGCTCCGCCGCAGCAATCGTGCATACTACAATCTCTCCTTTCTGTTCGATAAGATCCCGAATGAACTATTACCGTTTGATTATGCTGCTTATGAAGCATACGATGGTGAGGTTCTGGCTACGGTCACGAACATTCGGACGGGACAGGCAGAATATCTTCCCGTAACACATGATGATCCGACATGGAAGGTGCTGCAGGCAACCTGTGCACTCCCCTTGCTGTTTCAGCCGGTAGAGATTAATGGCGAATTCTATGCGGATGGCGGTATTGCAGATTCGGTTCCCTTTGAAAAAGCAATGGCAGATGGCTGCGACAAACTTATCGTCATTCTGACTCGTGAACGCAGTTATCGTAAAGAAGCAGAAAAACTCATGGATCTGATTGCAAAGCGACAATCCAAAAAACACCCTGATTATGCGCAGGCAATGCTGCAGCGGCATATTCAGTACAATGCTTGCATCGAACGGCTGTCAGAGCTTGAAGCACAAGGCAGAGCGTTTGTCATTGCACCGGAAGATACACTCGGCGTCAGCCGAACGGACAAGCATGTGGATAAATTGATGGAATTGTATGCACAAGGGTACCGGATTGCAGCGCACCGGATGTCTGCACTCCAGCAATATCTGCAGGAAGAACCGGAAATTCAAGAAGAGAGGCAAATAGAAAATGGCGGAACTGAAATTTGAAATCACAGAGCATATTGGCGTAGTCGGTGAAAATGCCCGTGGCTGGTCCAGAGAACTGAACATGGTCAGCTGGAACGATCGTGAGCCGAAATACGATCTGCGTGACTGGTCTCCGGATCATACAAAAATGGGGAAAGGTATCACCATGACTGCAGATGAGATCGCAAGTCTGAAGGAAATTCTGGACGGTCTTGATCTGGACGCATTTGACGAAATGTAATTTTTAAGAAATCAACAGAAAGCGAGGTGAAATTATGCGGACAAAAGGCACAAAACTGATTGCAGAGAATCGAAAGGCACGGCACGAATATTTTGTGCTGGAGGATTTTGAAGCGGGCATTGAACTGACTGGAACAGAAGTCAAATCTATCCGTCAGGGCAATGTAAATCTGAAAGACAGTTGGTGCAGCATTGAGGACGGCGAACTTTTCATCAAGCAGATGCATATTTCACCTTATGAAAAAGGGAATATCTTTAATCGGGATCCGCTTCGTGTACGCAAGCTGCTGATGCATAAGAAAGAAATCATGCGCTTGTACGGAAAGCAGAAGCAGGATGGATTAACGCTTGTACCACTGTCCATGTATTTCAAGGATTCCCGTGTGAAAATCCAGCTTGGACTCTGCAAGGGTAAGAAGCTGTATGACAAGCGTGATGATGCTGCCAAGCGTGATGCTAAGCGCAGTATTGACAGAGCATTAAAATCACAGAATCGGTGATTTTATTCTATGGGGGCGTACCGGTTTCGACGGGGGCTTTGCACTATGATAAGCGAGTAGAGGCTGCTGCATCCTCTTTAAACTGCGGCACGTTTAAATATAAACGCTAAAAACAACATTTCTGTAAGCTTTAACAAGAGCCTGCAGGTTGCTGCCTAAGTCAGCATCTGTCCTGTAATTGAGGACCACGGCCTTTACAGGGCATCGATAAGTGGTGAACGTTCCGAAGACCTGTCCATGTCTCCGGAATGTATTTGGACTACCTGACAGTTCAGCCTGTTTGCCGGCGGATCTGTCGGGGAATTAATGTAGACAAACTACACTCGTAGAAAGTTGTAGGAATGGGCTTTCGGACGCGGGTTCAATTCCCGCCGCCTCCACCAGACAAAAAACCGCTATTTATAGCGGTTTTTTGTTTTTGTTCAAAAATCATGAATTGTCCAGATCACATTCTGCGAAGCAGATCATCTCTTATCGCATCAAGCCGGCTGTCGGAAAAGCCAAAGTCCATCCCTTTATAACTCCACGCACATCTTGCAATACCATACTTCTCAAATACGCTGTTGATCGTTCTGAACCACTTGAGCGTATCTTCCGGTGAGACAATGTCAATTACACCATATTCTCCGCAGTAGAGTGAGGTATGATTGTTCTGTGCTGCTGCAATGGCAGGCGCAAACAGCGTCTCAAAGTATCCCTCGGTAATTCCGCTTTGATCAAATGGCAATCGTTCTTCCAGTGTGATTGCATCCGTCCAGTACGCCCCCTGATGCGTAAATCTCAGTGGTTCGTAGCAATGAAAATTATAAATTACCTTCTCATCATAGGGTGCAGTAAGTGCCGGTACTGCCGGTGCACTGTTGTTATCATAGCTGCCCACAAGTATGATCGTGTCGGGTGCAATCGTTCTGATCCGCTTAATGCATTCATTGGATATCCGGTTCCATGCGTCGATATATTCCTTGTTCGTAACTTCATTCAGAAGCTCGAATACAATATTCTCGGAATACTGCCCATAATGCCTCGCCATTTCTTCCCACAGCCGATAAAAACGCTCCTGCAGCTCCGCACTGTCAAAGAAACCGGATTCACTTTCTCCATAGCTGTCAAATGAAAAACCAGCGGTCTTATGAAGATCAAGTACGGTATTCAGACCATATTTGCGGCACATCTCCAGTGCCCAATCAATTCTTGCAAAACCGCTTTCCTTGAAACTTTCGTCCTCATTTTCCAGAATGTTATAGTCAATCGGAATACGGACATGATCGAATCCCCATGCAGCGATCTTTTCAAAATCAGGTTCTGTGATAAAAGTGTGCAGCCTTTCCTCGCTGTAGTCACACTGGGACAGCCAGCCGCCTAAATTGATTCCCCTGTAAAATCCTCTCGTTTTTAACATAAATACATCGCCTTCCTGTCAGTTCAGTTTCTATTACCATCATACCATGTTTCTGCATCTGAAAATATCACATTTTTACTGTTTATATCAAATTTATGCACTATCTTCGCATGAAACGCAACAAGAAAAACGGCTTAGCTGCCTAATCCAGCAGCAAGCCGTTTTCTGTTTCCGTTTATTTTTCCAATTTCCACCCATGATCTCCATGATAGATCATTTGTCTGGTCATACCACCATCGATGCAGATGTTCTCACCCGTGATAAAGCTCGCCTTATCCGAACAAAGGAACAACACCATATTGGCAATATCCATCGGGGTTCCTACCCTGCCTGCAGGCTGCTGCACCGCATCCGGACCTTTATAAATCGTATCCGTTGTCTCGATCCAGCCGGGCGAAATCGAATTCACCCGCACCTTCCCGGCAAGGCTCACTGCCAAAGCATGCGTTAACGCTGCAATTGCTCCCTTTGCAGCCGTATAACTCTCCGTTTGCGGCTGACTCATGCGATCTCTTGAGGATGATATATGAATGATGGATGCATCTTTTGCAAAATAGGGCTGAAACAGCTTTGCAAGGTAGAATGGTGCCGTTACACCAACTGAAAGTGCATACTGAAATTCTTCATAACTGCAAGCATCCAGCCCCTTCATCAAAGGGAGTGCATTACTGATGAGATAATCGACATGTCCATGCTGCCGGATCACATGTTCAGCAAAGGATTCAAGTGTGGGTTTATCTGCAATATCACCGACAAAGTGGTCACCCTCCGCTTTATCAATGATGCAGACAATTGCACCGTTTCTGCGAAATTCCTCGGCAATGCATTTCCCTATTCCATTCGCACCGCCTGTTATGACAGCAATTTTATTTCGGAACATACGGACTCCCCTTTCTGTCATCAATCATGCCGCTGCGCTGTATTGCTGAACATCTCGCAGAAGCGCCCTGCAAACGCAGGAGGTTCATTCTGCACATACAGGTGTGAAATATCTCCGAATGCACTGACCCGGAAACTTGCAATCCCCTCACGGCGTTCCTCAGTACAAATGGTTGTGACCGATGTCGGTGCAGCCATAAATCCATGCCACAGAACCATCGGAGAGATTCCAAGCAAATGCCCAAGCATCACGCACTCGACTCCAAAGTGACAGAAAAGTGCGATCGTATCCTCATTCGGGCACACGGCACGATAATAGTTTTTCTCCCGTACATAGCCATGCTTTGCAAGCAACGCATCCAGTCCGTTCTGTACCTCTGCAAGACCGGACTGCATGTCCGCCTCTGCCATGACGGGCACATGATACCACTGATCCTTGTCATAGTACGCAGGAACCTGTGTCCAGTTTGCGGGCAGCATATCCCACGGAATACGGCGTTCTCCGGTTTCTTCGCTGAGAATGTTGCAGTCAAACTCCCGCATCCAGTGATGGACCTCTGCAGAACGTCCGCATTTCTTGAGTGTATATTCCGCAGTTTTCTGCGCTCTACCAAGGGGCGAAACATAGTAAGCAGCAATCTCCATCGGTGCAATTCGCTCCGCAAGCATCATTGCTTCCCTGTGTCCCTTTTCAGTCAACGAATCAATCGTATAATCGGGATCTCCATGGCGGATGATCAGTATCTTCATAATCTTTTCCTTTCCGGGTAAAATCTGATTCCACCCTTTACGAGAATGTTTTTCTCTTCTTTATTGATTATAGCACAGAATTCTGCGCATTGCAAGCCGGAATCACAAGATCCTCAGGTCTAAGCGAAGAAAGACTGGACTTTTGGGAAGAAAAATGCTATAATGTATTTATCGGGTGTCACTTGCGGATAGAAACCGTATATTCGGAAAACGCAATGATACCAATGGACGGATTGATTAACAGGAAAGGACGGATTTACTATGGTAAGAAAAGCAGATTATACAGTGAATAGTGAAAATGCACCCGGCGAAAAGCAATTCCAGTTAGCATCGGGCTATATTTCTGAAACGACGATTCTGTTTGAAAAAGAAAATGTGGTTGCTGTAATTCAAGCAAAAGGCAGCGTAGAATTCTTCAACATGCAGGATGAACGGCTTGCGGTTCTCGAAGCGCCTGCAGTTGTAAATGGAAAAGAAGTATACGAGGACATCCGCTGCATGGTTGAAGATCATACCATCATACTCAAATTTCCGCTCTACCAGTGGATTGATAATTATCCGCACTGCGATGGAGAACATGACCGTTGGGACACTAGAATTGTCGGATTCCATCGTATGTCATTTGATTTATCATCTCTTTCAGGCTCGGTGCAATCTTAAAGCAACACAGAAACGAGGACACTGTAGAAACTACAGTGCCCTCTTTTTTTGCATACGATCAGTTGTCATATTCCTTAAATTTTATTTTTTCGCTCCTGATAATCCGCATCAATACGGGATTTCCACGAAGCAGAAAGCGGACGTCCGATGCGTACGTTTTTGACAACTTCATGAATGACTTCATAATTGAGCGCTGTCCCCTGCTCATCGCTGTGATAATTGGCTGCTCTGGATGCATCGATTCCAAAACGCTCTGCCTCTGCAGCGGCATCAATATTAGCACCAAGGAATAAAAATTCCCAGCCATAACGCTCCTGCTGTCGATGGATCATCGCCTGTATCTTTTTGTAGGTATACCGATGGCTTGCATTCTCCATACCATCCGTCGTGATGACAAAGAGTGTCTTTTCGGGAACATCCTCCTTGCGGGCATATTTGTGCACATTCCCGATATGATGGATCGCTCCACCAACAGCATCGAGCAATGCAGTACAGCCCCGGACATAATAATCCTTTTCCGTCATTTGCGGCACCTCTGTGATCGGAATACGGTCGTGAATGACCTCGGATGTGTTATCAAAGAGTACTGTGGATACAAGTGCACATCCCGGTTCCTTGCGCTGCTTTTCAATTAAGGAGTTAAAACCACCGATCGTGTCTCGCTCAAGGCCGGACATAGAACCGCTGCGATCCAAAATAAATACCAATTCTGTCATATGAAATGACCTCCTTCGTTTGATTGTATCTATATGATACCAGAAACGAAGGAGGTTTTGGTCGCATGGGAAGCGACATTTTACACGGATCCTCATCGCATTCGGCTGAAACACAACAAGTATTATGCACCGATCAAGGGCTGATCAAACGCAAAGAGCACCTCATTGAGTTCAAACACATTGTAGTTCCCGTGAAGGATGAAATATTCGACAATAATATCAAATTTGCTGCTGTGGGACAGGGCAAATCCTGCACGGGCGATGAAATCCTTGGTTTCTTCCAGATCCAGTTCCAGTGCAATCGCAAATGCCAGTGCCGTACTTTTTGAAGGCTTATACGCTTTATTGTTGCGGATCTTCGAAAATAGCTTGCGGTCGATATTGGCTTTTTTGTAAATCTCGGAGTCTTTTTTTCCGGTTCTGTCAATCAGCTGAAGCAGTGTCTCCGAAAAGCCTGCATCGGTCTCTTCCAGCAGCATTTCCAGAGATTTTGATTGCGTTAAGGGCATCGCATTTTCTGCAGCAAGCGGAGCGCAAAGAGGTGCCGCATCCAGAATTTCCTTTTCTTCATGGAGGTACCGCTGTGCAGATAACTTGCGGCGAATCCTTGGAAATACAGGATATCGTTTATTTCCGATCCCATATTCTTCCTTCAGCTTTTCAGAAATATAGTTTTCATCAATATAACTTGCGACATCGTGAAACAGCTTCTCCGACAACGTAAAGGCATCATTCGTAAAAACCACCAGCGTGATCTGCATATCATGCTCCATCAAAAAACAGCTGAACGCTCTGACGGCTGTCTGCAATGCAAGATCTTTCGGGAAACCATAATTCCCGGCAGACAGCAGCGGAAACGCAATGGATTCACAGTGATACTGCAGCGCCAGCTCCAAGGCACTCCGGTAGCACTGATACAACAGCGCTTCTTCGTGGTAGCCACCGCCCTGCCAGGCCGGACCGACAGCGTGAATGACGTATTTTGCATCCAGTGCAAATGCTGGCGTAATTGCTGCATGCCCGACAGCGATCGACCCGATCTGTTCACGGGCTTTTCGCAATTGCTTCCCTGCTTTCAGGTGAATTCCGGCATCAACACCATAACCGACAACCGGCTCGGGATTTGCAGCATTCACGATCGCATCTGCCTGCATTTTGGTGATATCATTGCGTACAATTTTAAACGGCATGGTTACACTCCTTTATGTCAGAGCGGAGATTCTTCAGAAAATAGCGTTTCAAGATAATTCAGGATATGCAGCTTTGCTTCTCTCAGCGGTGTTCCTGTAAAACCGTGCATTCCGTTCTCAATCAGCTGAAACTCACAGTCAGCATAACATTCTGCCGCACGTTCCGAAACAGACTTGTCTACAAGAACATCAGCATCACCGTGCAGTATCAAAACTGGGTTGCTGTTATTTTTCCCGATCAATTCATAGGGGGAGATCTCCCACGCATCCTCAGCATATTTTCTGCCAAGCTCGATCGTTTTGTTAAGATAAACGAAACGATCCGGGATATTTTCCTGTACCCCAAATAATTCACGCACACCCCCAGGAATACTGAACGCAGGGTACAACAGAATCGTACCGGCAATTTCATCCGCATAATCTTCAGCGGTCAGTGCAGTTACCATACCGCCCTGGCTCTCTCCTGCCAGAACCACCTTATCAGGATCCACAAAATCCCAGGATTTTGCAGTTTCAATGATTGCAGAAAGATCAGATTTTTCTGTCAGAACAGACATTTCCAATATATTGCCGTCACTCTTGCTGTTGGGAGAACCACCGCAATAATCAAAGATGTAGACCGCATATCCATTGGATGCAAGTGCTGCTGCATATGGTTCTGTATTTTTATACGTTCCGCCCAGACAGTGCGAGAAGATCACGAGAGGAACTTTCTCCTCTGTTATGGG
>JAZPZJ010000031.1:0-47504 GCA_045544635.1 Oscillospiraceae bacterium | reverse complement strand
ATCACAGTGGAGCCGCGGCTGCCGAACACATGACTGCCGACGGCAACGGCAAACACCGTGCTGAGAATCACAATGGAATACGGAATCGTTGCAGGAAACATCATAACAAGCAGCAGTGCGGAAGCAATATTCCCAAGATCCTTTGTCTTGTAGGACTTATTGCGCAGGAACAGACAGATAAAATCCGTCAGTACAGCTGTAACGGCTGCAAGCGCAAATACAGCTGCGGCGCGGATGCCAAAATAAAATACGCTCACCAGAAGAATGCTGCAGATCACCAGCCAGTACTGCGGTGTTCGTGATGCAGTCGGCTGTCTCAAGATTTTACTGCTCCTTTCAGTGCATGACGCAGATCCGCAACAGCCTTCTCTGGGCTGCCTTCACGGAACAGATAGCTTCCGACAACAAACAGGTCAGCGCCTGCTGCTGCTGCAATCGCTGCAGTTTCAGAGTTGATGCCGCCGTCCACTTCAAGCATGATCTCTCTGCCCGTATCTTTGATCATGCGGCGGGTTTGTGCAATCTTTTCATTCATCTCCATGATATAGCCCTGTCCGCCGAAGCCGGGTTCCACCGTCATAATTAAAACAAGATCCAGGTCATGGATATACGGTGCAAGTACCTGCGCAGGGGTTCCGGGCTTAATGGACATTCCCACCTTGCAGCCTGTTTCGCGGATCGCCGCGATCGTTGCTGCCGGATCACTGTCACTCTCATAGTGGAATGTGATCAGATCCGCACCGGCATCTGCAAATGCCTTGACATATTTCAGGGGATCGTTGATCATCAGATGTACATCCTGAAACATCTCTGTTGCAGCGGAAATGGCGCTGAGCACAGGAAGTCCGAATGAGATATTATTGACAAACAAACCGTCCATCACATCAAAATGCAGCATATCCGCACCGGCACTTTCAAGCTCGTGCACGACGCTGCCAAGGGAAAGAAGATTGGCATTGAGAATGGACGCGGAAATTCTATGTTCCATGAGCTACCTCCATAAATGGTTCGATTCTCTTATTCTATTATACCGGATTGTGCGCCCCTCGTCAATAGCTGACTTCGGATTTTTTGAAAAATCTTGACGATTCCAAACGCTTTGCAGCGGATACATTCTGCCCCCCCGTCAGGGAGAAATCGGACTGTATTTGAAGGATTTTTCGGATTTATTACTTTTGGAATAGCATTTTCTTGCTCTTTCATAGGAAAATATTGAAAAAACACTGGACATTTTACACAAAATCATGTATAATATAGGCAGACGGTTCTACAAAACGGCAAAGCAGCCGTGAAAGAAACCAAACAGGAGGTTATACTATGGATCTGAACATGGATCTGACTGCGATCAAGGATGAAATCTGTGATGTCTGTCATAAGATGTGGCAGCTTGGATGGGTTGCAGCCAATGACGGCAATGTTTCCGTTCGTCTGACGGACGGCACCTATCTTGCAACGCCCACCGGCATCAGCAAGAGCTTTATTACTCCCGAAAAGCTCGTTCGCATTGACGGCGAGGGCAATGTTCTGGAAGGACCTGAGGGGGCAAAGCCTTCCTCCGAAATCAAGATGCACCTGTGCTGCTACCGGGAACGCCCGGATGTGAACGCGGTGGTGCACGCGCATCCTGCAACGGCAACGGGTTACGCAGTTGCCAACAAGGCACTCGACGAGTATTCCATGATCGAGTCCGTTATTGCCATCGGCTCCGTTCCGGTAACGCCCTACGGCACCCCTTCTACGAACGAAGTACCGGAGGCAATCAAGCCCTATCTGCAGGAGCATGATGTGATGCTGCTGCAGAACCACGGTGCACTGACCGTTGGTGCGGATCTGATCACCGCTTATTATCGTATGGAAACCCTTGAGCTGTTTGCCAAGATCAGCCTGACTGCGCATCTTCTGGGCGGTGCACAGGAGATTTCGAGGGAGAATATTGACAGACTTTGCAGTATGCGCTCCCAGTACAAGGTAACGGGCAAGCATCCGGGGTATAAGAAATACAATCCATAAGGAGGACGCTTATGAAAAAACGAGTCCTTGCCTTTGATTTTGGCGCTTCCGGCGGCCGTGCAATTCTCTCATCGTTTGAAAACGGAAAAATGAAGCTGCAGGAAATCCATCGTTTCCCGAACGAGCCGGTTTCTGTGGGCGGTCATCTCTACTGGGATGTCCTGCGGCTGCTGCATGAGATCAAGAACGGCCTGCGCAAAGCGCACGCCGCCGGCGGTTTTGACAGCGTCGGCATCGACACATGGGGCGTGGATTACGGTCTGCTGGACAAGCGCGGTGATCTGCTTTCGAATCCCTTCCACTATCGTGACAGCCGTACGGATGACATGATTTCTGTTGCAGAGAAGTCCATTTCCATGGATGAGCTGTATAGGCTCACCGGTAATCAGATCATGCCGATCAACACGGCGTTCCAGCTGCTCGAGCAGAAGCTCCACGCACCGGAGCTGCTCGACAATGCGCAGGGCTTTCTCATGATGCCGGATCTCCTGGCGTATTTCCTGACGGGGGATATCTCGGTAGAACGCACCATTGCTGGAACGACACAGCTTTTCGACTACGCTACAGGCGGATGGTCATCGAAGGCAGTAGAAGCACTCGGACTGCCGGAGCATATTTTCCCGACGCTGACGGAGACCGGTGCGGTCAAGGGTATGCTTTCTGATGAGATCTGCAAGGAGCTGCATATTCCATCCGTTCCCGTGATTGCCGTCTGCGGACATGATACACAGTGCGCTGCTGCAGCGGTTCCCTGTCCGGAGGCACTTCCCTTCCTCTTCATCAGCTGCGGTACATGGGCGCTCTTCGGCACAGAGCTGGATGCTCCCGTTGTCACGGAACAGTCGGCATACTGCAATCTGACGAACGAGGTCGGCTACGGCGATACCGTCACCTTCCTCAAGAACATCACAGGTCTGTGGATGATTCAGGAAACCCGTCGTACTCTGATGGCGCAGGGACGCACCTACTCCTATGCGGAGATGGAAAAGATGGCGGCGGCGGCAGATCCCGGACTTCGTTTCATTGATGTGGAGGCACCCGCCTTCTCCGATCCCGGCGATATGCCCTCGAGAATCCGCGACTGGTGTTCGGAGAGCAATCAGCCTGCACCGGAGGACGATGCCGATGTGATCCGCTGTATCTACGAGAGTCTTGCGTGCAAATTCCGCCGTACAATGGAGGAAATCGAAACCTGTACCGGAAGAAAGTACGAACGCATCTATATGCTTGGCGGCGGCGTCAGAGATATGCTCCTCTGCCAGCTGACCGCGGATCTGTGCGGTATTCCCGTTCTGACGGGACCTGTAGAGGCAACTGCCTACGGCAATGCAGCCATCCAGCTGATTGCTGCCGGCGAGATGGAGGATCTGTCGCAGGCAAGACGCATCATTGCCGATTCCATTACTGTAAAGGAATATACGCCGAATCCTGCAAATGCGTATATTTACGATAATTTTCAAAAAATTTTCAGAAAAGAGAGTGAATAACTATGTATCCGAAGATTGGTATTCGTCCCGTCATTGACGGCAGACAGCTGGGCATCCGCGAGAGCCTGGAAGACCAGACCATGAACATGGCAAAATCCGCAAAGGCTCTGATTGAGTCCGAGCTGCGCTATCCGGACGGCACACCGGTGGAATGTGTCATCGCCCCCTCCACCATCGGCGGTGTGGCAGAGGCTTACAAGTGCGAGGAATTCTTCAGCACACAGAATGTCTGCGCTACGCTTTCTGTGACTCCCTGCTGGTGCTACGGCAGTGAGACAATGGATCTCAATCCCCTGACCATCAAGGCAGTATGGGGCTTCAACGGCACAGAGCGCCCGGGTGCAGTGTACCTGGCTGCAGCAATGGCTGCCCATGCGCAGAAGGGTCTGCCGGCATTTGCCATCTACGGCAGGGATGTTCAGGACAGGGATGACACCAGCATTCCGGAGGATGTGCGCGAAAAGCTCCTGCGCTTTGCAAGATGCGCAATGGCTGTGGGTCTGATGAGAAACAAGTCCTATGTCAACATCGGCGGCGTTTCCATGGGTATTGCAGGTTCTCAGTGCAATCCTGATTTCTTCCAGAACTATCTGGGTATGCGCACAGAATGGGTGGATATGTCCGAGGTTCTGCGCCGCATCAATCTGGAAATCTACGATCATGCTGAATTCGAGAAGGCTTACAAGTGGACAATGGACAACTGCCCGATGGGCTTCGATGTCAATGAGGAACCCCTCTCCGCGGAACATCAGGAAGAGAACTGGGAATTCTGCGTCAAGATGACACTGATCCTCAAGGACATCCTCTTTGGCAATCCTGCGCTTGCAGATATGAACTGGCTCGAAGAGAGCCGCGGCAGAAACGGCATCATGGGCGGTTTCCAGGGACAGAGACAGTGGACGGACTGGCTGCCGAACGGCGACTTCTCCGAGGCAATTCTCAACTCCACCTTTGACTGGAACGGCAAGAAGCAGCCGACTATTTTCGCAACAGAGAACGATTGTCTCAATGGCACAGCAATGCTTTTCGGTCATCTCCTTTCCAATCGTGCAAGCGTATTCGCAGATGTCCGCACCTACTGGAGTCCCGAGGCTGTGGAGCGCGTGACTGGCGTGAAGCCCGCAGGTCTTGCAGAGAACGGCTTTATCCATCTGATCAATTCCGGCTCTGCAGCACTCGATGCAACCGGCTTGGCAAAGGACGAGAACGGCAACGCTGTGATGAAGCAGTGGTGGGATATGACACAGGAGGATATCGACGCGATCACGGACAAGGTGGACTGGTGTCCGGCAAACCTCGGTTATTTCAGAGGCGGCGGTTTCTCCTCGCACTTCCGCACACAGGCGGAGATGCCGGTGACCATGATGCGCGTGAACATCATTAACGGCAAGCAGCCTGTACTGCAGATCGCAGAGGGCTGGACGACCGTTCTTCCGGACGGCGTACACGAGGTACTCGACAAGAGAACTGACCCGACCTGGCCGACCACATGGTTTGTTCCGCGTCTGACTGGCAAGGATGCATTCAAGGATGTGTACAGCGTGATGGCAAACTGGGGTGCAAACCACGGTTCCCTGACCTATGGACATATCGGCAAGGATCTGATCACACTGGCATCCATGCTGCGCATTCCGGTTTCCATGCACAATATAGAGGATGAGGACATCTATCGTCCCCACGCATGGTCCGCATTCGGCACCAAGGAGCTGGAAGGTGCAGACTACCGTGCTTGTGAGGCGTATGGAGCGCTGTATAAATAAGCTTTGATGCACAATCCCTCCTGACAGCTGTCGGGAGGGATTTTCTTGACAATATGGGAAATCGGATGTATAATACAGGTAACTGATTCAGAAAGGTATACTATTATGATAAAACACGAAATAGGATCTAAAACACCCTCATATGCCGCAATCATCTTCCGCCACACATGGTACCGTTTTGCACTGATGCTCCCATGCTTTGCATATGGGATCCTGTTCATTATCCGGCTTTGCAAAGATCCGAATGTCGATGTTCTCTACTCCGGTTTCTGGTTCATCATCGCCATCAACATTGCGGCACTGATCTGTCTGGCGTATACGATCCGCTACTTCAAACACCTGCACACGCTCCAAAAATCCTATGAAGAACCGATGAACGAAGTGCTCGCATCCTGCGGAAAAGTCATTGCCGGACGACATTATTTCTATCCGCTGTTCCTGCTCACCTTTGAAAAGCCTGCAAAGATTGATTATAAGGACATTATCAGAATCAATGCCTACAGCTGCAGCAATCCAAAGTCACACCGGAAATATTTCTATATCCACATCTACACAAATAATGGGAAGCGTTATGTGCTGAAAAGCTTCCACACGCATTTCATAGATTTCACATGGAATGAAAATGCGGATGGATTTACAAACTGGAATGATTCCGTCAATCTGCTGCTGCAGTTTTCGCACAATGCAAAGTTCAGCCCCCATTCTCCGGAGCATGATGCAATACAGCAGTTTTTCAAAAACAGAAAGCGATCCAGAAAAAAATAAGGAGGGATCTCCATGCTTTCCATGCTTTTTCGCATTCGCGGCAGACATCCAGAGCTCACCATGCTCATCACCGTCATCCTGCTCTGTCTCTTCGGGCTCTGGAAGCTGCGCAATTTCCTCTGGCGACGCAGGCATTGTGAGATTGTCACAGGCACTATCCTCAAAGCCGAGGAGATCGGCAGGACGGTCGATTTTGTCCGCTACCGCCTGACCATCGAGTACACGGACTCTAACGGTGAAACAGAAACCGTGCAGCTCCTTACCTGTAACGGCGAAGCGGCATCGGCGGAAACCGCAGAGCTCTCCATCATCAGCCGTGCCCACCTGCGAAAAGGGCGGGGTTACCAGTCCCTTATGCCGGATGAACGCGTACAGCTTCGGATGAACAAGAAAACGCGCTCCCAGCTCGAACAAATCAACCGGACTACAGAGGATCTTGATCTTACCGACCGCCGATGGAACCTCTTGAACCTGCTCCTCTGCCCGGCGCTCTATGTGGAGCGCGCACGCTTTGCCGAACCTAAGGCGCATCGGGAACCGAAGAAACAAAGTCCTCTGACAAAGCTGCTGATGGATTTGCTGATCTTCATCGTGCTTTTGATCATCGGCATCTTCGCGCTGTTCTATCTGATGGGCAGCACGGAAGGGATTCTTTGAAATCATAAACGAAGCACATAGCGCATAGAATGGCAGTACAGGTTGTACTGCCATTTTTTTATCACCGGAGGTCGCCTTATGCGGAGAAATATTTGGAAGGATACACTGCTGCTCACCGTCATTCAGATGGCGCTCGATGGGATTGCGCTCCTGCTCAATGTTTATATGACCAGTACGCTCGGAACGGAAGCCATTGGAATTCTGTCGCTGACTGGCTCATTTTTCGGACTCAGCTCCGTCATGGCAAGCGGTAATGTTTTCCTCTGCGCCAGCCGTTTTCTGTCCGAAGAGCTTGGCAGAAAGGAACGAAACCCCGGCAAGGTGCTCCTGTACTGCATGGGCGTCAGCCTTTCTCTGAGCTGCATCGTTGCACTCGTCATCTTCTGTTTTGCGCCGCTTTTCAGCAGGCTGTATTTCCAGAGCGATGCACTCGCCTCCCCCATCCGCTTGATGGCGGTGTCCCTTCCCTTGATCACCATCTCCTCCTGCATGAGGGGGTATTTCAATGCCTGCTGCCATGCAGGCATCTGCGCTGCATCCGACACCATCGGATTTCTCACGCGCTGTGTTCTGATGGCTGGCATTGTCCATAGGTTTACGCCGGTCAGCAGCAGCGGCATCTGCACGATGACAGCGGTCTGCACAATCGCAGGCACGCTTGCATCGCTTCTGTTCCTGCTATGGAAGTTCCGCAGGCACAGGGAAATGAAAACCGGAAACTGCGCACTTTCTCTTCGTCAATACATGGGGCTTGCCATTCCCGTCATGGCGGGCAGTGCGCTTTCGTCATTCTTAAGCTCTGCCAATGATGCGCTTGTTCCAATGACACTGCGGCAGGCTGGCAATTCCGTTTCCGAGGCACTCAGCCAATTTGGCATTTTTGAGGCAATCGTGATTCCGGTGCTCTTCTTCCCCTCCACCATCCTCTGCTCCCTCTCCGGCATCCTTGTCACAGAAACCGCAAGAGAAACCTCCGCCTGCAATTCTCTGCGCATCACTTCCCTCTCTGAAAAGGTCATCAGACAGACGATTGTGTTTGCGGTGTTTGTAACTGCCGTCCTGCTGCAGTTCGGAAAGGACATCGGCAACATGATGGGCGGCGGTGACATCGCCGGAACCATGATCATGCTGCTGGCGCCGGTGGTTCCGTTTATTTATCTGGAAATTGTCCTCGAAAGCATCATCAAGGGCATCGGCGCGCAGGCATTTTCCTCACTCAATTACCTTGCAGAGTACATAATCCGCATTTCGGCAGTACTGATCTGCGTGCCGCTGTTCGGATTCTACGGCATTGTGATCTCCTATTACCTGAGCAATATCTGCGGTAATCTCACAAGACTTTACATGGTCATCCGCAGAACCGATATACGGATACGATGGGAAATTCTGCTTGGGATTCCGGTATTCTCAGCGGTGTTTTCGTTCCAGCTCGTCAAGCTCATTTTCACCCTGACGGGTCTTTCCCAGCACGGATCCATTCCGGCGATATGCCTTTCCTGTATCCTCTCTGCAGCAGTGTATCTCCTCCTGCAAAGAACGCTTTTTTCCTATACAAGTGTACAAAGATACTCTCCGGAATCGGCTTGATTCCGGAGTTTTTCTTTATTTCGAAAATATTCTAAAAAATATTTCGAAAAATTTCGAAATAAGTATTGACAAAGCACTTCCGCTGTGGTATACTGTATTTAGAAGAAATTCTAAATACAATCCGGTACAGGACAGACCCCACCGGAACAGGAGGTTTTACTTATGGTAAGCACATTATCCATTGTCTGCATGTGCATTGCACTTGTGACGACAACAATCGTACCCATCGCCATCATGATCTGGTACTGCATCCGGCATAAAGAGGAAGAGGTCTGGATCGCAGCACTGATCGGAGCGGCTGGATTTTTCGTACCGCAGATGCTCATCCGCATTCCGATTCTGAACGTCCTTTCCATGAACGAAGGGTATATGGCATTTGCGGAAAATTATTATCTGATCTACGGCATTCTGATTGCGGCAACCGCCGGACTGTTCGAGCTTGCCGGAAGATTCACGACCGCCAAGATCCTTGACCGCAAGGGCATCACCCTGCACAAAGCAATGGCGGCAGGTCTCGGGCATGGCTTGATCGAAGCTGTGGTCGTGGTCGGGCTTCAATATATCAACAATATTCTGTATGCTGTGATGATCAATACCGGCACATTCGATACACTGATGCAGCAAGCCGCTGCACAGGCTGGCGTGGATCCCGCACAGTTTGACGCACTCAAGGATAGTCTTATCAACACCGCCGCACCGCTGTATCTTCTGGGCATCTGGGAACGTGCCATGACAGTGATCCTGCATCTGTTCCTGAGTATGCTGGTATGCTATTTTGTGGCAAAAAAACGTCCGCTGACCGGCATTTTCATCTGCCTTGCGATTCATACGCTTGTGGACAGCGTAGCAATCATCGTAGATGGACTTGCAAAACCGTATCTGGGCGAAGTCATCAGCATGAATATGGTATATGTGATTGCGGAAGGCTTTTTAACAATCGTTGCGGTCGGATGCATCTTCGGCATTCTGAAGCTCCGGAAGAAATGGGGTGCATTGCATGAGTGATGTCTGGGGTGCACTTGCGGATGCGACAAGGCGTGAGATTCTCACGCTCCTGCAAAAGCAGGACATGACCGCCGGAGAGATCGGAGAGCATTTCGATTTTTCGGGCGCAACGATGTCGCACCATCTGAAAATACTGAAAGAAGCAGAGCTTGTCCGCACACAGCGGCAGGCACAGAAGATAATCTACAGCCTGAACACCACGGTTTTTCAGGAATTCCTGAAATCCATGATGGGTATGTTCGGAGCACAGGAGGAACAACATGAAGAAGAATAAATTTTTGATCGCAAGCTTTGCATTATCCATCCTCAGTCTGATCGCATCGCTCATTTACATTCCCACACTGCCGGATACTGTCCCGACGCATTTTGATAGGAATTGGCAGGTGGATGCCGTTGGTTCCAAGTGGATCATGCTGGTTCCGGCATTCCTGCCCTTGCTGGTATCGCTCGGCATTCTGCTGGAACTGAAGCTGCGCAAGCAGGACTACCCGAACCGCAAGCCCCTGCAGATCACGATGCTGATTCTCACGGTATTTTTCATCTGCGTGGACTGGTTTCTGTTCTGGACAATGCAGGGCGAAGCGGTGATCGGCGCAAAAATGGAGCATATGCCGCATATCAGCTATCTGCTGATCCTCGCATTCGGGCTGCTGTTCATTGCCATGGGCAACTATTTCCCGACCATCACCCAGAACAAGACGCTCGGCATCAAGATCTCATGGACGCTGAACAACGAACAGTGCTGGAAGCTGACGCATCGGTTCGGCGGTAAGGTGTTCGTCATTGCCGGATTCCTGCTGGTGCTCATTGACATCATCGCAATGTTCGCCGGACTCTCGCCGGAATGGCTGCTGCTCATCTTCATGGTCATTCTGACTGCAATTCTTGTGATCATTTCCGTTTATGCGTATCAGCACAGAGAGGATGGACTGGACAAATGAAACTGCGTGAATACCTGAAAGCCGACCTTGCCAGACGTGCACAGCCGAGTTTCCGGAATTTTCTGAAAACCTATTTTTCCCCGCATACGGAGGTATTCCGTTACATTGTCTGGCTTCGCATCGTACAGTATTCCAAAACCAGCCGTCTGAAGAAGTACACGATCGGTATTCCGGCTTACTGGATGCTGCATCACTTTGAATACAGATACGGCATTCACTGCAACACGAATATTCCCATCGGCAAGGGATTCTGCGTGGTACACGGCGGTGCAGTGTACCTCAACTGTCAGAGCATTGGAGAAAATGTGACAATCCATCAGGGCGTGACCCTTGGGGAGAATTACGGACACGAAGGATTGCCGATCCTTGAGGACGGTGTTGCGATCTTTGCCAATGCGGTTGTGGTCGGCGGTATTACGGTGCACCAGCATGCAATGGTGGGTGCATGTTCCTTTGTGCACAGGGATGTACCTGCATACAGCATTGTGGCAGGTGTACCTGCAAAAACTATCAGAACGCAAAAAAACACGGTATCACCGAAATGATACCGTGTTTTTCAGTTATTTGTGAATGCTAAGACTGCGGATACCGCAGTTATTCCCAAACCCAATCCGCAGATCGTGGCAGCCATCCGTTTCCAGAGGAACTGTATAGGGCTTGAAATCAACAAACCCATCCGACGCATACACCGGAATCTCCGCAAAGGGCTTGTCCGCATCATCGAGATACACACGCACCATGGCATGTTCGCACGGCACGGATACCCACAGGGTCAGGGATTTTGCGTCCTGCATGTCCACATTCTGGTAAACGAGCGTACTGGACCAGCCCTTGCTGCGTACATGCGTCACGCCGGAAAGCGCATCGGTGTAGATTTCCGTCGCATCCTCACGGTCATAGAGCTGTGCGGCGGTTTCCCTCGTGAAATCACGGGGCGGTACGGTTTCACCCGAAACTGCGAGCGTTTCCGTCAGTCGGATGTCAAGGGACGACGCACCGATCATGAATGTGTAGTCGCCGCTTTCCAGACAGAATTTTTCTCTGGACACATCGTAGATCTCAAGCTCCCGCAGCGGCACAGCGATCTCACAGCGCACGGTCTCCCCCGATTTCACATGGATACGTTTAAAGCCGCAAAGCTGGCGCAGCGGTCTTGCGATTCTCTGCGACTGCGCACGGAAATACACCTGCACCACCTCGTCACCGTCCACAGAAGAGGTATTCGTCACGTCGCAGGAAACCAGAATTTCCGCATCATTCTGCGCAAAATCCGCATTGCTGTAGGCAAATGTGCTGTAGCTCAGACCATAACCAAACGGATAGAGCGGCGTTCCGTCAAACCAGCGGTTGGTCATTTTATTTTTCATGATGTCATAATCCTTGATGTCCGGCAGATCCTCATCACACGCATACCATGTCTGCGGAAGCCGTCCGGCAGGGTTATTCTCCCCGAATAATGTTGCTGCCACTGCATGACCCAGCTCCGGTCCTGCATGGGAACTCCAAAGGAGCGCCGCAGGGGGATATTCCCCGAAATCAAACGCAAAAGGATAACTCGACGTCATCAGAAGAATGGTGTTGCGGCAATACGGTACAAGGTGATCGAGTGCCTCCTGCTGTACCATCGGCAGACGGATGGTCTTGCGGTCATAACATTCCCTCGCGACCTGTTCTGGATCGTTTCCGACGCAGTAAATGACCGTATCCGCACGAACTGCAAGATCCAGCAGACGCACCTTGCCGCTGCTGACCCGATGCAGTGCAAACATCACGGATTCGTCCGGACGTGCCTTTCTGCGTGTGACCAGGCGGTTGTTTTCATCGAGTGCAAACTGTCTGCCGTGGAGATAATCGGAAATGATCCGTTTGCCTGTGCGGCTGTGATAATCCACATGGAGCGTTTCCGGCGTGAACCACGCATAGACCAGTGTACCGCCGTATTCGGGGATGTCGTTCTGTCCAAGCCGCAGGAATTTTCCGGTTTTCACGCTCTTGAAATTCACCCAGCGGTAATTTTTGTACAAGGCTGCATCCGCATCATTGCATCCAGCCGCATACGCCTCTGCATCTGCATCATGAATGCAGTAGTAAAATTCCTCCGCATGTTCCTCATCAGCATCCGCATAGAACTGGTTGTCCTCGCCCAGACGAAGGAACTTCCCGTTCGGGGCTTCAAGCTTGACAATATCCCATCCCTCATCGGTCACGACCTCAAATCCGGCTTCCTCCAGCCCTTTTTTGATGGTCACATGATAGCTGGACGTTCCCGTGTACCAGTCCGGCAGATCACAGTCCGCATATGCGCCAAGAAGAGCGATCTTACCGGTTTTTTCCCGATTCAGAGGAAGAATGCCGTTGTTTTCCAGCAGGACGATGCCCTCCTTTGCAGCACGGAGATTCAGGGCTTTGTCCGCATCGGTGTTCACATCGTCACGGGTCAGATGGTCGAAGGGGGTGGATTCATTGAAATGCCCCAGCTGCACCCTTGCATGCAGGATATTCCCGATGGCATAGTCAATATCGTTTTCAGAGATCAGCCCATCGGCAAGGGCTTTTCTTGCCGCCGCATGGACGTTTTCCGCAGGATCGGTCATGCAGTCCGCTCCGGCATACAGGCATGCCTGCAGGGATTTTGCGTGGGAATCAAATGTACCATGGGCGGTGACATTCTGTGAGAAATCGCCGCCATCCGTCACGATGAAGCCCAGCCCCCATTCCTTTTTGAGGATATTGCGCAGGTCGTGGTTCATCACAGCCGGTGCATGGCAGATCTCATTGTATGCGGTCATGATACTCTCCGCACCGCCCCTCGTGATCGGCGCACGGAATGCGGCATAGTAGTATTCATGCTTCAGTCGGGGGTTGAGGTTCGCATTGTCCCTGCCCCGTCCCTCCTCGTGGTTATTGGCGCAGAAATGCTTGAGCGTCGGGATGGTCGCATACACATCCCCGTCCCCACGCAGTCCCTTGGTATAGGCAATGGACATCTCGCCCGTGAGGAACGGATCCTCGCCGTAGCACTCCTCGTTTCTGCCCCATCTCGGATCACGGGTCAGATCGACCGTGGGACCCCATACCATGAGTCCGCCTTTTTTCTTTTCGTTGTAGTAGGCTCTCGCTTCCCTGCCGGCGGTTTTTCCGATCTCATACATCATATCGGGGTCAAAGCTTGCCGCCATGCCGATGGGCTGCGGAAAGACGGTGGAGGGATTCTCCTGCTCACGATTGACAAGTCCTCTGGCGATCTCATGCCCGACATACCATTCGCTGATCCCGAGTCGTTCTACGGGAAACTGATGGGTAGACAGCAGACCGATCTTCTCATCGATCGTCAGACGGGACAGCAGATCTTTCACACGCTCCTCGGCGGTCAGCTTCTGATTCTGGAAAGGATACATCACAAAACACCTCATTTTATAGAATAAACCACGCAACACAGGGGTATTCCCGCCCCTTTTGCGTGGTTTTGCATTCAGATTATGGGTTCATTATATCATAGAATGCAGCAATTGTCAACTTCTATTTTGTGCAAGATTCTATCACAAAATATGCAGGCGTGCGGTGTGCGCAAAGCGCACACACACTTCTTTTTCTTTCTTATACTTTCTTATACTTTCTTTTCTTTCTTACATTGTTGCCCCTTGTATGCCCTCTGTTCGCCCTCAGCTGGTCGATAGCCGGTCAATCGCTGGTCGCTCCGTCGGTCTCTCCCTGATATTCCTCGTAAAAATTCAGCGTAATCAGGCTGTATTTTCTCGTTCCCAGGATGGTCACATCGCCGGTCGTTTTCAGGTGCTTTAAGGCTGTGCGCACCTGTTTTTCTGTCAGACCCGTTTCATCGGCAAGCGTGGCAATGCTCGTCACACGCTGTCCTCTCTGTACGGTGATGTCCTCGAATTCATGTGCCTCATAATTCGCCGTCAGAAAGAGATGGATGAACAGATGGCAGGTATTCGGATTTCTGTACCAGCGCCATCTCGCAATGCTGCGGTCGAGTTTGATAAATCCTGATCTTAACATGCAATCAGCTCCTTTCACCAAAAGCGCCAAAACGGAAAAAGTTGCACGTTTGTGTGCAACTTCCGCAAAAAAATTCTGAGCCACGTTCCGCAAGGCGTCCGGCTTGACATTTACCCCGTTCTGTTGTAAAATAAGAATAACGAAATCAATTCCCGAAAGGATGTAATTCTATGAAGAAGATCGCAAGCTTTACCATCGACCACGATGTCCTCGGCAAGGGCATGTACACCTCCCGGATTGACGGTGATGTGGTGACCTATGACATCCGGATGAAGCGCCCGAACAACGATGAAAACGACTATCTCACGCCCCCTGCGGCACATACCTTTGAGCATCTCTTTGCGACCTATGTGCGCAATACCGCATACAGCGACCAGATCGTCTATGCCGGACCGATGGGCTGTCTGACGGGGTTCTATTTCCTCGTGCGGGATACCCTTGCGCAGGAAACTGTCATCCGTCTGGTGCAGGAATGCTTTGCTTTTATTGCACAGTTCGAGGGTGAAATTCCCGGCAACAAGCGCATTGAATGCGGCAATTACAAAATGCACGATCTCGCAGGGGCGAAGGAAATCGCAGCGGATATGTGCACCGTACTCGACGGCTGGACGCCGCAGCAGCTTGTCTATCCCACTGCCTGACAAAAACCAGAAGATCCCCGTTCTGCCAAGCAGCAGAACGGGGATCACAGATATCAATATTTTCCGAGGATCCGGGGTTTGAGACTGCGGCGGTACATGTCGCACAGTCCGTCAAGGGATGCGTCGTACATGATGAAAAACGGATTCATCACAGCCAGCAGGATCCCGGGGGCATACTTCCCGAAGTCCTCAAACGCTTCCAGCAGATCCTTCAGCCCGAACAGGTAAACGTTCACATAAAAATACAGCACCATACAGCCATTGAACACCAGAAGCTTTACCAGCAAACGCAGAAGCTTTCCCGGAATCAGATTGAGGTACTTGTGCAGGATCGGATAATGCCCGAAAAACAGGATGAACACAAGCGCCGCTTCTTTATCGTAGGTCACAAAAAGGGACAGCAGACCGACTGCAATATAGGTCAGGCATGCCCACGGCGTATTGACCTCCATGACAACGATCAGCAGCAAAAGCCCTGCAAACATGGGCAAAACCAGATACAAGAGCGGAAAAACGCCGGTCAGGAACATGGCAAGCAGACAGAACGAAGAGACAATGCCGCCTAGCGCCACACGATAGCTGATATGTTTCACCGGCATCTCTCCTTTCCTGATCCTTCTTTACTTATTGTAGCATTTTTCTGCCGGAATGTCAAGGCGTTCCGGGGATTTCCGATTGATAAGGAGTTACTATGAAATCCAGATACAAAGCAATTTTACTCATCATCCTCTCCGCATTCTGTTTTGCGTTTATGAATGCATTTGTGAAGCTTTCGGGCGATCTGCCGTCGATTCAGAAAAGCTTCTTCCGCAATTTCATTGCGTTCCTGATCGCATTTGTCCTGCTTGTGAAAGACCGGAAGAATTTTCATTTTCAGACAGACGGCATGGGCTATCTCCTGCTTCGGTCGATCTTCGGTACGATCGGGATCCTGTGCAATTTCTACGCCATCGACCATCTTGTACTGTCGGATGCGTCCATGCTGAATAAAATGTCCCCGTTCTTCACGATCCTCTTTTCGTGGATGTTCCTGAAAGAAAAGCTGAAACCCTTTCAGGGATTCGCTGTACTGACGGCATTTTTAGGAAGTCTCCTCATCATCAAGCCGACGCTGGATTTCACCGATTTCATCGGGTCGGCGGCAGGACTGTTCGGGGGGATCTGTGCGGGCTTTGCCTACTGCATGGTGCGGATTCTCGGGCAAAAGGGCATGTCGAAAACATTCATCGTGGCGTTTTTCTCCGGATTTTCCTGCGTGGTGACGCTGCCGTTTCTGCTGTTTGATTTCCACCCGATGACATGGGCGCAGTTCTTCGCCCTCATCGGCGCAGGTGCGGCGGCGGCAGGCGGACAATTCACCATCACGGCGGCGTACTGCTACGCACCGGCAAAGGAGATCTCGGTGTATGACTATTCGCAGATCATCTTCTCCACAGCACTGGGATTTCTGTTCTTCTCGGAAATTCCGGACGGATGGAGTTTTGTCGGATACCTCATCATCATTGCGGCGGCGGTGGGTGTGTTCTGGTATAATAATTTCTATCTGCCCCAGAAAGAGGTGAAATCATAATGGAGGGTGTATTCTGGCTGGGACTTTTCGGACTTGCTTTTCTGGTGCTGGATGTGTTCTGCATCCGGAAGCTTGCGGATTATTTTCATTTGAAAAAGCATGGCATTGCCTGTGAAGCAACCGTAATTGCGGCGGATATCCGATCCTACAAAGGACAAAGCTTCCTGTATCCCATGCTGGAATTCACCACGGTGGACGGCAAAGCGGTTGTGGTCATGAGCAAATTCGGGACTTCCACCCGTTCCGTCAAATATCGTGTTGGTGCAAAAGTACAGCTGTTCTACGAACTGGAAGACCCGAAGCATTACGCTATCGTACCGGATGATCTGTATGGACGAATTGCGGTTGTATTTCTGTGTACATTCTTTTTCATTTTGTTTGCAGGGTGTTCGATTGGATTTCTGGTGGATATTCTGACAAGATAATACAAAAAACCGGAGAGCGTGATGCTTTCCGGTTTTCTTTTATCATGTGACGGAAATGGTTACCGATTATCCACCATCTCCGGATACATATCATGCTTCGAGAGCCTGTCAAATGCCACCTGTTCCCAGACAGTTCCCTTCCTGCCATAATTGCAGTACGGGTCAATGGAAATACCGCCACGGGGGAGGAATTTTCCCCATACCTCGATATATTTCGGATCCATCAGCTTAATGAGATCATTCATGATGATGTTCACGCAGTCCTCGTGGAAATCGCCGTGATTACGGAAGCTGAACAGATAAAGCTTGAGGGATTTGCTCTCGACCATCTTCACATCCGGCACATAGGAAATATAGATCGTCGCAAAATCGGGCTGTCCGGTGATGGGGCAGAGACTTGTAAATTCGGGGCAGTTGAACTTGACAAAATAGTCACGGTCAGGGTGCTTGTTGTCAAAGGTTTCCAGCACCTCGGGGGCGTAGTTCTGCGCATATTTCACATTCTGGTTTCCAAGCAGGGTGATGTCCTGCATTTCTTCTCGGTTTCTGCTCATGTTATTCTCCTTTCAGTGCGGGATCATCGACCCCGTTTTCTGCAAATGCCTTCGCACGGTCGATACAGGTGCCGCATTTGCCGCAGGGCGTTTCCTTGCCCTCGTAGCAACTCCATGTCAGGTGGTAGGGGGCGTTCAGCTCCAGTCCGGTTTTCACGACCGCTGCCTTTGTCATACTCACAAACGGCGCATGGACACGCAGCGCCTGTCCGCTTCCCTCAAAGATCGCCGCAGACATTGCCATATTGAATACCTCGCTGCAGTCGGGATATGCCGCACCTGCCGCATCATCGGAATGTGCGCCGTAGTAAATTTCCGTGCAGTCATTCGAGAGCGCAATACTTGCCGCCGAAGCCAGAAACAGACCGTTCCGGAACGGCACATAGGTCGATACGGGCTTGCCGTCCGTCTGGGAGAGCTGCTCGGCGTAGCTGTCCGTGGGGATCTCCTCCTCGGAATGGGAAAGCAGCGAGCATTTAGAATCCGCAAAGATCAGGGATAAATCCAGTTCCTTGTATGCCACGCCGTAATATGCCGCCACGTCCCTTGCGGCTTTGAGCTCCTTGTCATGCTTCTGCCCGTAGTACATCGACAGGGCAACGACATTTTCCCTGCCATATTCGTTCACAGCCAGGGCAAGACAGGTCGTGCTGTCAATACCGCCGCTGGCGAGTACCAATGCTTTGGTCATAAGTGTCAACCTCCGAATCTGATTATTCCTGTTTTCTTTCCAGTCTCCCGTTCCTGCGCACATCGGCATACACCATGATCCCCGCAGCCGGAATGAGCACTGCGGCATTCACCCAGATGGCACGTTCTGCGAGGATACCGCACAGAATACCGCCGATCAGTGCACCTGCCACGAACCACAGCAGATGCCGCACAAAGAACCATGCTTTCCGTGAGGATTCCCTGTCATGGTGCTTCGCCTTATAAAAATGAATCACCGCCTGCCGGAGATTATTCGTGCAGAATGTCGTCGCCATGGGAATGTCATGGGCTTTCGTGAATGTATTATACTGCATCGCACAGATAAAGGACACCGCCACGGTCGAGATCCCGAACGGCACGGATGCCGGCAGACAGCCGACCAGAAACAGCGTGAGGATCTCCAGCAGGACAAAGATGGTCTCCCACCGCAGTCCCTTTCGCAGATGATTCGGCACATGCAGCGTCAGCCAGATACCGATGATGTAGGCAATCACCGGAATGATGCAGTCAAGTGCCTGCATCCAGTCTTGCTGTGCCAGTGCAAGTCCCAGTAATGCGAGGTTTCCCGTCTGTGCATTCGCAAATACGCCGCCTTTGAGCAGATAGGTGTAGGCTTCCAGATAACCGCCCGTCCACATGAGAACGCCCGTCACAAAATACGATTCCTTCGGCGTATGCAGGAGTTTGAAACGTTCCGTCAAGGTGCAAGCCCCACTCTCTGCAGGAGCAGCGCATCCGTGGAGAATCTGCCACGAAGCGTCTGCGTGCGTGTGATGGCAGGGGTATTTTTGATGCCCCTTGCGGTCATGCAGCTGTGCTTGCCTTCAATGAAAACCGCCACATCCTCACAGCCCGCCGCAAGCTGCATGATCTCGGCAATATCCGATCCGATCCGTTCCTGCAATTGCAGACGCTTTGCCGCCATTTCGGCGATTCTTGCCATCTTGCTCAGTCCGATGACTTTTCCGTTCGGAATGTAGGCAATCGTCACCTTCATATCATACATCAGCGCCATGTGATGTTCGCAGAAGCTGAAAATTTCAATATCCCGCATCACCACCAGATCCTGCTCCGTCCCTGCTGTCTGTGTGAATGTCTTGCCGAACATCTCCGCAATTTCCGCATTGGAATGGTTACATCCCTCCAGCATTTCCGCATACATTCTTGCGGTGCGTTCGGGAGTTTCCAGAAGTCCCTCACGCTCGGGATCTTCCCCGATCGCCTCTAAGATGCCACGGATGTGGAATTTCAGTTTTTCCTGATCTATCGCCATACTCAAACACCCCTTTCTTCCGGATGCCAGATGAATTTATGCAGCTGCAGCTGCATTCTTACGCCGTTCATTCTGTGTTCCTGCATGAATGCCACGATTTCTTTCGGGTCGATTTTCCCGAATACGGGACTGAGGAAAACATGGCACTTCCCTGCAAGTTCATAGTCCGTGATGATCTCCCTTGCCCGTTCGAGATCCTCTGTTGAACCGACCACGAATTTCACGCTGTCCTGCTTTTGCAGATATTGATAATTCTCTGTCAGCATATGCGATTCCATGCCGCTTCCGGGGCATTTGTAATCAAGCGTGAATACGGGGCGTTCGGGCATTTCTGCATATGCCGCAATACTGCGGCTGCCATTTGTTTCGATCTCCACACGCACATCCAGCGGGTATAGTGCCAAAAGCAGTTCCGGCAGATCCTCCTGCAAAAGCGGTTCGCCGCCGGTGAGGGTGACATTCTTCACGCCGGATTCCCTGACAAGCCCGGCAAGCTGCTGCGTGGTATAGACAGTATGCGGTGCATCCGCAGGATTAGCCCATGCGGTGTCGCAATAGCTGCAGCAGAGATTGCATCCGGTAAAGCGGATGAAGAGGGCGAGTTCTCCGGCATGTGCCGCTTCGCCGTTGATGCTGACGAAGTGTTCAGCGATCCTGAATTCTGCCATCTTCTCACTCCTCATAGCCGGCGCAGTTTTCGGGGGTTTCATAGACAAGGACGCTGCGCACGGGAAGTCCCTGTGTTTTAAGCGCATCATAGAAATGCTTCGCCATGTGTTCCGCAGTCGGACGGAAGGGCACACAGATCAGGCGGAAGTTTTCGTCCGCAAGGGCGGCAATGGTCGCAGCCTTGAGCGAGTTTTCCTGATAGATCAGCGCATGATCCCAATCGTCCGCAAGGGCACGGACAGCTTTTTTCAGATCACCGAAGTCGATCACCATGCCGTCCTTTTCGCCGCCCTCCTGCAGGACTTGCGCGGCAATGGTCACCTGCAGCGTCCAGCGATGACCGTGGATATTGGCGCATTTGCCGTTGTAGCCATGCAGAAAATGCGCACTGTCAAAGCTTGCGGATGTTGTTAATGTATACATGCGATACCTCCATTTTGGGGATTCGTATTACAAAACGATTTTCACCGTTTCCGCTTGGGCGCAGCCCGAGAGAAACAGTGTATCAGCGGCGAATCGCCGCAAAAAAACTGTATCCTGACAAGCAGAATACAGCGCACGGTTTTCTTTATAGACAGGTATTTGCCGTGAACTGTCTGTTCTGCTTTCTCCATTATACCATAAAGCGGTGCGCTTGTCAAATCTTTTGCGAAGAAATTCCGACAAAAAAACAGCCCCTTAAAAAAGGGGCTGTTGTACATTATGCAACCGGAAGCTTGTCGATAAGCTTCACGATATACTTCATAATAGAAAGACTGTCATTGGGCGTCGGATCACCGTCAAGATCCACATCGGCATTGCGCTTGCCGCCTTCGGTCAGAGCGCCGCCGCCAAGGAGGGATTTGTTGAGTGTGATGATATCGAGCACGTCAACTGTGCCGTCCTCGTTGGCGTCGCCGTATACGATTTCGTCAGAAGCCTCACCCACAAGCTTGAGCAGACCCAGACCGGACATATCCGTATAGCCCATGCCGGTCAGATCGTACCAGTTGGAAATGGAGGTACGCTTGCCTGCGCCGTCACCGTCATCGTTGATCTGTGCATCGAAGCCGACCACCTGATCTGCCTTGAAGCCGCCGAGCGTGGTCGGAATCGCAAATTCCACCAGATAACCGTCCGCAGTGGTTGCTGCTGCAGAAACGAATGCATCCGTGGAAAGACCATCCGTGACGCTCTTTTCGCCGTCGTAATTCACTCTTGCCTGAATATCGTCGGATTCATAAGCTGTGGTCTTGTGGTTGTTTTCGTCAAGGAAAATTTCCACCGTATCCTGTTCATACACATTCGGGCTTGCCTTGGAGAGCACGGGATCCTTTACTTCAGCGAGCACATAGATATAGTCCTTATCCCACAGAACCTTTGCGGTACCGGTCGCACCTGCGCCCATGGAGTAGGTATTGATGTCAAGGACGTTTGCCGTGCTCCAGATGTCGTCGATCTTACCGTCAATGGTGGGGGTGCCCTGTGTCGCTTCTGCGTAAGCGGGGATCTTTGCAATGGTCACCTTACCGAATGTGGAAGGATCGGTCGCATCAAATTTCAGGCTGTTCCATGCGGTATCGCCAATGACAATATCCATGCGGATGCTGCTGCCGATCTGCATTTCTTCTGTAAGTTCCACCACAAAATCCTGTGTACCGCTGCCTGCATTTGCCATCATACCGGATGCGGACGCATTTGTCACGATCTGCAGACCGGTGGATGTATTTCTTGTCACACGGACAACCAGTTCATTGGTACTTTCATTCCAAGCAAGCTTGAATTCACCGGCATTGCCGATCTGCTGCGCTGCCTGTGCTTCCATTGCAAATTCCAGACCCTTTGCTGTGCCGTCATAGACATAAGCTCTTGCGGTGTTGATGGTCTGCACCTCTGCATCAGTATCGACAACCGCATAGAACGCATCCTTTGCGGCATAATTCTTGTCAAAGAGCAGCGGATAGCCGCCGATCCAGCTGGTGGAATCGGTAATGCCCCACAGCACAACTGCGGAAAGATCCACGCCATCATCCTTGACCTTCTTGTACATCTCAAATACCTGACGGTAACGCTCTGCAAGGGCGAGCATATCTTCATCGGAATTGGATTTCTGGTCAATATCCAGCTCCGTGATCTGGATCTCCAGACCAAGATCCGCATAGGTGCGGATGGCATTTTCATACTGCGCAATGGAGGGACTGCTCATTTTGATATGGGACTGCATGCCCATGCCGTCGATCAGCTTCGCATCCACAAGCTCCTGCAGGATCTCTGTGCAGATGTAATTCATCTTGTTTTCGGCATATTCGTTGTAGTCATTATAGAACAGCTTGCAGCCTGCGGGGGCATACTGTCTTGCGAATTCGAACGCCTTCCTGATATAGCTCTGGTCGCCGTAGACCTGCACCCATGCAGAACTGCCGGAGGATTCATGATTCGAACCTGCCGGACGGATCGTGCCGGAATCGGATGCCGCTTCATTCACCACGTCCCATGCATACACATCCAGATCGGGGTACTGGGTTGCAATCGCAGCCATCACATTCTTGATGTAGTTCTCCAGACGCTGATCCATGATCTCAGGTGTCACCCATGCGCCGTTTGCGTCAAAATTCTCCTTGAAGAACCAGTCCGGCGTCTGGCTGTGCCATACGAGGACATGTCCACGCAGGGGGAGATTGTTTTCTTCACAGAAAGCGAGCATATCCGCTGCCTGCTTGAGAGAAACCTGGGGATTTGTCTGATCGCCGCCGTTTGCGTTCATGTAAGCGAGCGTTGCCGCCTGATCGAGTACGGATTCGGGTTTCAGCTCATTGCCGATGGTCACACTATTATAATGCTTGAGGATCAGATCCTGTGTGGCACCCTGCTGGAACTCACTGCCGGCAACCGCACAGCCAAGCTTGAAATAATCCGCATACACATCCTTGAGGGAAGCGATATCCTCTTCAATTGCCGGATCGGGCAGACGTTCTGCGGAAACATCATCCACATAGAACCCCATCAGATCCTGCGCAGTTACACTGGCATCGGGTTTGTAAGCGGTCTGCACATAGACATAGATATTCGATGCGCCCTCCGGAATGGTGCATCCCGTGCCGACATACTGCCACTGTCCCTTTGCAGCGGTTTCGGTAGCGATGGTATAGTAGTTCTCCTTGCCGTCAAGATCGTACTGGAGGTTGATGGAGAAGCCCTGTGTGTCCGTCCAGTCCGCACCGTCGTACATCACATAGCAGCCGAAGCTGTAGTAGCCGCCAGCCTCCAGACAGAGGGTCTTGTTGCAGGTCGCACCGTTCCAGAGCTGCTCTCTGCCGTCGCAGTAAATCGAATATTCTCCGCTGTGTGCGGCATTATTTGTAACATCCAGCGTGGTGTTCGATCCTCTCACCTGCCAGCTCATGGCGGTACCGTCATCGAAATTGTCAAAGAAGCCGTCCTCCTTGTCGGTGACCTCCATCTTCTCGCCCATGATGACCACATCGTCCAGATAGAAGTCGGACAGCGTTGCACCCTCCACATAGATAACGATGTTGGTCGCATCCGTCGGAACCGTATAGGTCGCCTTGATCTGCGTCCAGGCACCAGCCTGTGCATTGGCGCCGCCCATGTAGGAATAGCGCTCGTCGCCGTTAGAATCGGTGTACATCAGCTGAAAATTGAACTGCTGGTTCTGACCGCCGACCTCTGTATCGTCGTACATCACATAGCAGCTCAGATCGTAGGTCTCACCGCCGTACATCGTGCCGATCATGGAAGCGCCTGCGCCGTTCCATGTCTGGGTTCTGCCGGTAATGTACAGGGATTTGCTGCCGGAATTTGCCGCCGCATCGGAAAGGGAAATTTCCGTGCTGCCGGAGGTTCTTGCCTTCCAGGTGCCGAAGCTCTCCTCGAAGGTATCATTGACCAGTTCCACGGCTTCCGCATTCACAATGAACGCCGTCATCGGCATAGCGGACAGCAGCATTGCAGTACTGAGCATGCCTGCCAGTACTCTGTTTCGTTTTTTCATTCTACCACCTCACTAAATTTTGAAGCTGACTCCTATTGCTTCTGTGTATATTATACATATTTTTCTACTGTTTGTCAATGGATTTCATAAAGAAAATTCCATAGCTTACCAGGTAAGATTGACATCCCGCCTGCATTATGGTATAATGTAGGACACAATCACATGAAAGGGGCGATCCCGATGCTGTTCCAGATCACTGCGGAACATCTTGCACAAGCACTGGATGAAAACAAGGAGATATTCGTGTTTCTCGTATTTTATGCACCATGGTGTGCACCCTGCCGTGCGCTCTCGCCGATTATGGATGCATTATCCGACCGCTATGAGGAAGTGCTTACCGCCTATGCGGTGAATGTGGATACGGAAGAAGCGCTGGCTGCGCAGTACCATGTCACCGTTGTGCCGACGGTACTCGTTCTGCGAAACGGTGAAATCCTGAAACGATATGAAACGGAGATCACAGAAGAAATGCTGCAGGAAATCCTGTAATCAAAACAAGGCTGCTGTACGATGCACAGCAGCCTTTTTGTATCGGATCACATATGTCCGTCAAATACCGTTTCTATGTATTTGCCCGAACCCTCGGGAGTGTATACCCAGCGGTCGATATGGGAACCCTGATAGAAATACCGCAGCGGATCAGGTTTTCCCTGCTCCTCACAGATATCCACAAGGATCAGCTTGACCTTGAGCTTTTCAGGGATGAGCGCCTTGATGTAGACGCTCGTGCGCTGTCCGACCTCTACCGGCTGGCGCAGTTCCGCAAGACCTGCCAGATTCGGCATCAGCTCAATGAACACACCGTATTTCTCAACGGAACGGACAATTCCGCAGGTTGTCTCACCCACATGGAACAGTGAGGCATTCTCCTCCCAGGTACCCAGCAGTTCCTTATGAGACAGGCAGATGCGCTTGCCCTGTACTGCCTTGACGATCACACGAACGCACTGACCGACAGTAAAGCGGTCGGACGGATGGGAGATACGGGAAACGGAAATGGCGTCGATCGGCACCATGGATACAATGCCGCAGCCGATATCCACAAATGCGCCGAACGGCTCAAGATGCGTCACCCGTGCGTCAATAATATCACCGGGCTGCAGGTGCGATAGGAAACGCTCCGTGCACTGCTCCTGCACCAGTCTTCTGGAAAGAATGGCAAGCGGCGCACCGTTTTCATCCTGCTCAAGACGCAGTACCGTAAAGCAGACAGGCTTGCCGACACGGGCAATGAGCGCAATATCCCGCAGCTCTCCCTCGGCAATGCCGATCGCACCCTCCTCACGGGGGATCATACCCCGCATACACGGAAGATTCACCCACAGGTTGTGGTTGCTGTCACACATGGATACTCTCGCTTCGAGTACTCTTCCATTTGCCTGTGCCTGCAGGAGCCCCTGCGCACTGGAAAGCGCTGCCACATTTTCCTGTGTATCCAATAATGCGCCTTCCGGATAATAGTAATTTGTCATCATCATTTCGACCTCCGAGATGTTAGTTTGAGGAACGTTGTTGTCCCACTGCATACTATGCTGCGTCATCGGTAAATATTCCGAAGCTTCATAGCGCCGGCACTCTCACGCCTCGACTTCCGATGCATTTCTCATCCTCTTTATGCTACCATATTTCCGCGTACTTGTCAAGAGAGGAAAGTGTCGAATCTTCAGCTTTTCCGCATCCTGACAGCCCCCGCTGCCTGCATGATCGCAGAGGCACGGTCGGCTGTCCGTACATCGCACAGTATGATCAGCTCCGCACTCTTCCGATATGCCGGTTCCGGCAGCACATCATCACTGATGTCCGATACCATCACTGCCGTTGCATAATTGTACATCCGGATATTTGCCGGAAGCATTGTATAGCGCTGCCTGCCCGTGTAACCCTCAAGTGCCTTTCCAAGCTGCTGCACCACAGCCTTCTGGACGCCCTGCACACCGCGGCGCACCCTGCCGGCAGCAAGCTCCGCCAGCTCTACGGATTCAAATTCCCCTCGAATTCTGCATAGTTTCATTGTATTTTCCTTTCTATGACCCATTTTCAAACAGATGTTTTCATCACCCTGCATAGGATATGGGCTTCTTTTTTATCATTATTAAACAAAATCTAAAAAATATGAAAACTAAATATTGCCTTTTGAACGGAAATGCGGTATAATATAGAATGGCGATCAATGCTTTTCAGAAACCGAACAGAAAGGAAGCCTCCCGATGGATATCAGACTGCACGACCGACTGCTCATGAAAAAACAGCATCCCTGCGGTGCCAATGAAATGGAAGTGCTGCGCACGGGTATGGACTTCCGTCTGCGCTGTGTCGGCTGCGGCAGAGAATTCATGGTGCCAAGGCACAAGATTGAAAAGCATATCAAAAAAGCAACACATATCGAAGAACAGAATCCCGATGCATAACCATACAGCATCTTCATCAATTGACCATACAGAAAGGTGATTTCCAGCTATGTTCGAAAAGCTTCTGCAGATGGAACAGAAATATGACGACATCAATGACCGGCTCTCCGATCCCGCAGTGATCGGTGATCGTGAGAAGTACACGGCATTTATGAAAGAATATAAGAATCTTACGCCCATCGTTGAGGCATTCCGTGCATACAAGGCGACACAGGCAGAATTCGAAGAAGCCAAAGAGCTGCTTGCCGACGGATCACTTGATGCAGAGTTCAAGGAAATGGCGCAGATGCAGTACGAGGAAACCAAGGATCTGCTGGAGGAACAGACCCAGCAGCTCAAGATCCTCCTCCTTCCGAAGGATCCGAATGATGATAAGAACGTCATCATCGAGATCCGTGGCGGTGCGGGCGGTGAAGAGGCTTCCCTCTTTGCCAACTCTCTCTATCGTATGTACAGCATGTACGCTGAAGCACACCGCTGGAAGCAGGAAGTCCTCAGCGCAAGCCCTACGGAGCTTGGCGGTTATAAGGAAATCAGCTTCTCCATCGAGGGCGAAGGCGCTTACTCCCGTATGAAATACGAGAGCGGCGTACACCGTGTACAGCGTGTTCCGGAAACCGAATCACAGGGACGTATCCATACATCGACTGTGACGGTTGCCGTTCTCCCCGAAGCGGACGAGGTGGAACTCGAGATCAATCCGGCTGATCTGAAAATCGACGTATTCCGTTCGAGCGGTGCGGGCGGTCAGCATATCAATAAAACAGAATCCGCTGTGCGCATCACCCACCTGCCGACGGGCGTGGTGGTGGAATGCCAGGATGAGCGCAGCCAGCATAAGAACAAGGATAAGGCAATGAAGGTGCTGCGTGCACGTCTTTTTGAAACGCTGCAGCAGGAGCAGACCGACAAAATCGCTTCCGAGCGTAAAATGCAGGTCGGCACGGGTGACCGTTCTGAACGCATCCGCACCTACAATTATCCTCAGGGACGTATGACCGATCACCGGATCGGATTGACAATCTATCGTCTGGAAAGCATTCTCAACGGCGATCTGGATGAAATTTTTGATGCGCTTGCCACTGCGGATCAGGCGGCAAAGCTTGCGGGGCAGAGTAATGAAGACTAAGCTTTTAACGGATAGTACGGAAGAGATCAGCATTGCTGCGGCGCTTCTGCGCAGCGGTGAGCTGGTGGCATTCCCCACGGAAACAGTATACGGACTCGGTGCCGATGCACGGCGTGCAGAATCCGTGCGTAATATTTTTGCTGCAAAGGGCAGACCGGCGGATAATCCCCTGATCGTGCATATCTGCGATCTGGAAATGCTCTCGGATATTGCTGCAGAGGTACCGAAAATCGCAAAGCGGCTTGCAGATGCGTTCTGGCCGGGCCCCCTGACAATGGTACTCCCGAAATGCAACAGCATCCCGTCCGTGACATCGGGCGGTCTTGATACAGTGGGCGTTCGTATGCCCTCCCATCCGGCAGCACTGGCTCTGATCCGGGAGTCCGGCTGTCCGGTCGCAGCCCCCTCCGCCAACCGCTCCGGCTCTCCGAGCCCGACAACGGCAAAGCATGTGATGGACGATATGGACGGCAGAATTGCCGCTGTGATCGACGGCGGTATCTGCGAAGTCGGTGTCGAATCCACGGTGATTTGCTTTGATGATGCTGAAACAATTCACATTTTGCGGCCGGGTCTCATTTCCGCAGAAGATCTGGAACCGTTTGCACAGCATGTGTATGTGGATGAAGCAGTCTACAAGCAGATCGCAGCGGATGCCAAGGTCGCATCCCCCGGTATGAAATACCGTCACTATGCGCCGCATGCAAAGATCATCCCTGTGGATGCACCTGATTTTGCTGCATTTGCAGAATATGTATGCTCGCACAATGCGGAAGGTACGCATTGTCTCTTATTTGATTCCGACCCGAAGATCCCGGGAGTCCCCTGCCTCACCTATGGTGACAGCGGCAGGGAGCAGGCACATTTCCTGTTCCTGCGCTTCCGTGAACTGGACGAGCTGGGAGCAACAAATGTTTATGTACGCAGCCCGAAGATGAGCGGTGCGGATCTGTCCGTATACAATCGTCTGATGCGTGCTGCCGGATTCGAGGTGATAACGCTATGAGCCATGATAAACTGGCGATGGTCGTCGGTCTGACCGGTCAGACCGGGGCAGGAAAAAGTACAGTTTCCCGTATCTTCGTGAAAAATGGGTTTACGCTGATCGATGCAGACCGCATTTCCAGAGATGTGATGGAGCCTGGCATGCCCTGTCTGGAAGAGCTGTATGATTTCTTCGGTGAGGAGATCCGCAATGCGGACGGCACACTTAACCGCAAGGCTCTGGCGGCGATCGTCTTTACGGATAAGGGAAAGCTTGAAAGTCTCAACAGTATCTGTCATCCGTTCATTACGGAAGAAATCCTTGCCCGGATCGGTCATTATTCCGCACGGGGCGATAAAATGATCCTGCTCGACGCACCGACTCTTTTTGAAAGCCGTGCTGCGGATTTCTGTGATCTTATCATTTCCGTAGTTGCACAGCCCGAATTGCGCCGTGAACGTATCATGAAGCGTGACAATATCACAGAGAATGAAGCAAGCGAACGCATGAATGCGCAGCTTCCGGAGGATTTCTTTATCGGACATTCGGATTATGTCATCCGCAATAACGAGGACTGCGAACAGCTTTTTGCACTTGCGGAAGAAGTTGCGGATAAAATCAAGGTTTATTACCATACTAAATATCATACATCTCAAGACTAAAAGCTTGCCGCAGGCGGAACATCCGTCTGCGGCAAGCCCTGACTATTTTGAAAGGCGGTATCATGATGGAAAAAGAAACATCAATTACAAAACAGAAGAAAGAAGCGCTGCTCTCCCAGAGCAAGCATGCGGTGATGCGCATGGAGGATGCGGAGCTTGCAGCTTGCGACGCATTCTGCGAGGGCTACAAGACATTCCTTGACAAGGCAAAGACCGAGCGTGAGGCAGTGAAATTTGTCGAAGCTGCGCTGATCGCAAACGGCTACCAGAAATTCACTCCCGGCATGGCACTCAATGCCGGCGACAGAATCTATGTCAACAACCGTGGCAAGGCGATCATTATGGCAACCATCGGTACAGCCCCGATCACCGAGGGCGTACGCCTGAATGCGGCACATATTGATTCCCCCAGACTCGATATGAAGCAGCATCCGCTGTATGAGGATACCGAAATGGCATTCTTCAAGACCCACTACTACGGCGGCATCAAAAAATACCAGTGGACGGCAATGCCCCTCTCCCTGCATGGTGTTGTCATCCGTAAGGATGGCACAAGCGTGGAGGTTTGCATCGGCGAGGATGAAAATGATCCTGTATTCTGCATCACCGATCTCCTCCCCCATCTGGCGGCAAACCAGATGAAGCGCACGCTCAACGAGGGCATCAAGGGCGAAGAGCTGAACATTGTCGTTGGTTCCCGTCCGTTCAAGGATGACAGCGAAAGCAATCTCGTAAAGCTTGCGATCATGGACATCCTGCATGAAAAGTACGGCATCATCGAGGATGATTTCATTTCCGCTGAACTGGAAGCAGTTCCGGCATTCAAGGCAAAGGATGTCGGCTTTGACCGCAGCATGATCGGCGCGTATGGTCATGACGACAGAGTTTGTGCGTATACCGCATTCATGGCAGCAATTGAAAGCAAGACGCCGGTGCACACGGGCGTGACGATCCTGACGGATAAGGAAGAAACCGGAAGCGACGGCAACACAGGTCTGTGTTCCTCCTACCTGAAGTACTTCCTCTATGATCTGGCAGAAAGCTTCGGCGCAAACGGCAGAGCAGTGATGTCCGCATCAAAGTGCCTGTCCGCTGACGTGAATGCCGCATATGATCCGACATTTGCCGATGTCCTCGAACGCAACAACTGTGCCTACTTCAACCACGGCGTCTGCGTGACAAAGTTCACCGGCGCAAGAGGCAAATCCGGCACATCGGATGCGTCCGCTGAATTTGTGGGCGAGATCCGCAGACTGCTCGATGACAACGGCGTGATCTGGCAGACCGGCGAGCTTGGCAAGGTCGATATGGGCGGCGGCGGCACCGTTGCCATGTATGTGGCAAATCTCAACATCGACACAATCGACGTCGGCGTTCCGGTGCTCTCCATGCACGCACCGTATGAGATGGTGGCAAAGACCGATGTCTATGCCGCATACAAGGCATTTGCAGCTTTCCTTGAGAGTTGAATATGAAATATTTAGAACGATTTGATACAAAGATCCTCCTTGCCAATGCGGAGGATCTTTACTGGATGATCAAGAATTTCGCAGAGGATCATGAAATTCCGTTCACGGATGCAAAGGACATCATCCTGACAGCAGTCATTGCAAGCCAGGGCACGGAACAGAATCTCGGTGAAATTGCGAAAAAAATGGATAGGCTGGCTTAGCCTTCACATAACGGGGTGTCGGGGCGAAGCCCCGACAATAAAAAGCCCCTCCCCTTTGGGGAGGGGTTGGGGTGGGGTATTTACATTTTATGGAGGCTTTTATGCGACTGATTTCATGGAATGTCAACGGCTTTCGTGCCTGTCTGACAAAGGGCTTTGAGGAAAGCTTCAAGAATCTGGATGCCGATGTATTCTGCATTCAGGAAACGAAAATGCAGCCGGAACAGGTGACGACCTCCTTTGACGGCTATCTGCAATACTTCAACAGTGCGGTGAAAAAGGGCTATTCCGGCACGGCAGTTTTCACAAAAAATGAGCCTATTTCCGTGACGTTCAATTTTGAGGGGCATACGGACGAGGGGCGTGCCATTATCTGCGAATATGAGCAGTTTTATCTAGTGAACCTCTATGTACCGAATGCGCAACGGGAGCTTGCACGGATTGACTACCGGATGCAATGGGAGGATGACCTCCGTACATTTCTGACGGAACTCGACAAGAAGAAGCCCATCATCCTCTGCGGTGATCTGAATGTGGCGCACAAGGAAATCGACCTGAAGAACCCGAAGACAAATGTCGGCAATGCCGGCTTTTCGGATGAAGAGCGTGGAAAATTCGGGGAGCTTCTGAATGCCGGATTTACGGATACGTTCCGGTATCTGTACCCTGACAAGGAGGGTGCTTATACATGGTGGTCGTACATGTTCAAGTCAAGGGAACGCAACACGGGATGGAGAATCGACTATTTTCTGGTATCGAACCGTATTGCGGATAAAATCGTAGATGCGAAGATCTATCCGGATGTGATGGGCAGCGACCATTGTCCGGTGGGATTGGAGATTGAGCTGGATTAAATGAAAAACACCTGAAAAGATTTTCGATCTTTTCAGGTGTTTTGTTTTGCGAAAATTACTTCGCCCGTTCCTCCAGAATATCCATCATCTCGCCGACATTCTTCATGCCGCTGACCTCACGGACGGTAAAACGCATCTTAAATGCACGTTCCACTGCACCGATCAGATTGATGTGTTCAAGGCTGTCCCAGTCCTCAATATCATCCGCACAGGTATCGTCGGTCAGAACGATATCCTCATCATCGAATACGTCCTGGAAAATTTCGGTCAGTCTGTTCTTGATTTCTGCTCTGTTCATGGTTTGTTCCTCCTTTAAGATACATGCACTGCCACGGCAATGACTTCATTTTTCGGCGTGTAGTCTGCGGTTTGCAGCTTCCATGCGGTGTTTCCATCCGCATCCTCGGAAATCTTTGTGAATCCGAATGTGCCGAACAATTCCGCTACCATACCGTTTTTCTTCGTCGGGTAATAGTGCCCGATGATCTCCGTGATTCCCTGTCTGCGGCTCTCTGCGACAAGGGCATCGAGCATCGCAAATTCCATGTCACGCTTGAGCACGCGGCAGCTCATCAGCCACAGATCAATGTGCAGGGTAGTCCCCTCTTTTTTTCCGATCACGACCGACACAATGCCGTTGTCCCCGAAGCTGTCCTCTAAGCGTCCATACAGCCGGATATAATCGGAATCTGCGGCGACTGCTTCCATTTCTGCCTGTGTATAGCGTTTGGTTGTCACATTGAACTGATTGCTCTTGTTCGTCAGCTGGGTGATTCTGGGGATGGTCACAGCATCAAAATCCGCAATCACCGCTTTCATCTCCAGACTTTTGAGGAAATCCTTGTAGTCCGTGAATTTCGCCTGCGCCGCCTGCCGCTTGGCGTTTTCCATGTACATGGCATTGCGCTTGGCATCATCCGCCGACAGATTCGTCACCTCGAAATAGCCTGCCCGATCCAGCCGCAGCATACATTCCTCCACGGAATCGAACGGCACAACCGCCGTATCCGGCAGCTGCGCCTGCACGATGGCACGTTCGGCGGGGTTATCATCCACAAAGACAAAGCTCTCCGGCAGAAGTGTCAGTTCCTGCGCCATATCGGCGATATTCTTCGATTTCATATCCCAGTTTGCCTTGATGCAGACAAAATCGTCCGGCTTCAGTATACCGTCCGGATGCGTAAGTCCTGCAATTGCATTCTCATGGTCATTCTTCGAGCAGACCGTCAGCAGCACGCCCAGATCCTTGTGGGCTTTCAGATATCCCTGCAATGCAGCATATGCCTGTCCGACGGAAGTCTCCTGCCCGATCTCAATGCCTGACTGCCCGTCATCCCCGATCACGCCGCCCCAGAGGGTATTATCCAGATCCAGCGCAAGGACTTTCTTATTTTTACCCATCAGTGAACAGATGATATTGCTCAGATTATAGGCAAAATCCGGAATCGCCGGAACACAGAGGGCGTATTTGTAGAGATGCCAGTAGGACGGTTCAAGCCATTTATCCAGACCATAGCAGGCGGACAGATAGTTGATGTCGTGAATATAGAAATTCCGGTGTTCCCTCGCATAGTCATAGAACCGGCAATTCAGACGTGTCAGAAAATCAATTTTTCCGTGGATACTGCCGGCTTCACGGTTGCCCATGAGTCTTGTCAGGGGCATTTCAAAATTATTCTGGATGATGGGGCAGCCGTAAACTTCGGAGAGTCTGTCCCACATCTGTGCAAAATGCGAATAGGTCTGTTCGAGTTTATGCTCGACCAGCTCCGCAGAATCACCGATTTTCGGGAAATCCTGCACATTCCGTGTACTTGTGTGGATGAAAATCATCTCCGGCTTGAACGCTTCAAGCGAGGCATTCGGGAACATGGCATCATTCCAGTACTGGGCGTATTCCGATTCCCAGAATGTCGGCACAATACCACGATTGCGCAGGAACAATTCGAGTAGGGAGAGAATATCATTCGTGGTCGAGCCGCCGAGTACGGCAATGCGCAGCGTGACTGCGCCGGATTCCTGTTCCTTGAGGGTACGCAGCAGCTTGCGTCGTTTTTGCAGGATCAGATCGCTGTCAAAGGGGTAGCAGAGTTCTTGCAGCATTGTTGCCTCCGTTCTGTAGGTTCACGATTTGCCCCGCCAATGGCGGGGCAAATGCGAAGTTCATTTTAATTCATAATACTTTGCAGCTTCTTGGAGTTGCCGCCGGTCGCACTGAAGGTATTCATGGCAAAGAGAACATCGGTGATGCCATGTTCCTTGGCAAATTCCACAGCGGAAGGCTCAAAATAACGCATGTCCACGACCCAGATCTCCGAGAAAGAGCTTGTCAGGCAGGGCACAAGGGCATTGCCGTAGCTGTCCTTGATGATCATGAGTTTACGTCCATTGTCGCAGTCCGTTGTCACACGGGTGATGCGTTCGTCACCGCCCATGAAAACCAGATACCAGCTTGAGCTTGCAACATTGTCAAGATTGATCAGCAGATTGCCGCTGCGTTCATTGGTCATATCCGTGTTGTAATAGGTTGTGGTGTACTGATTTGTCGGCTTGTAGTAGATGAAAAGTTCAGGATTGTCCTTGAAAACGGCATCATTGGTATAGCCGTAAAGCGTGCCGACGTAACCTTCCTTCTGCACGGTTTCATATTCGGACAGATCCGCAAACGGCACACCTGCCGTTTCTGCAAATGCCTTCGCTGCATAATACGCACCAAGCGGCTGCCAATGATGGTCGGTTCTGGAGTAGATCGCCTCATCCTTATGGGCTTTGAGTGCAGTATAAGCATCAACGGGTGTCACACCGTTTAAGAAGCTGTTGATGTGGTCGATGTTTTCCGTTTCACTTGCGGAATAGCTTTCGTATTTCTTCGGAAGATAATACGAAATGGCGGTGGGCGCTACGAGTGAGTAGATATTAACGCCATCCCCGAGTGCCTCTTTATACTGGTTCAGCGTTTCCGCATAGGTCTGTCCACGGGATTTTCCGCCGCCATAGAGCATCAGACCACGATCCTTCACGATCAGGATATTATTGGCGATCTCACCATCATAATCCTCTTCTTCCGGTTCCGTTTCAGCTTCGGTCGCTTCGGTGGTTTCCGTCACTTCCGTCGCTTCGGTAGAAGCAGTCGTTTCTTCCTCCTGATTTGTCGGCGCTTCGGTCGGCGGCTGTGTAGGTTCCGTTGTGGGCGGAACAGTCGGCTCCTGTTCCATGACAGGAACATTGCCGATGATTTTTACGCCGTCATCATAGGGCACGCCGAGGCTTGCACGGAAATCAGAAATGAAGCTTTTGAATGTGCTGCGCATTGGCACGGTGTCATTGAAAAATTCTGAAAATTGTGCGGTAAAGGATCCATCCAGATAAGAAGAAAGTGAAAATGCAGGTATCTTCGCAAGATCCCGGTTTTCCTCTTCCGATTTGGTCGGACGTTCTCCGAAGATCATAAACAGTGAGATTGCTCCCATCAGAACGATGAGTACCAGCACATTGAACCGGTATAACGCATGGTTCACACGGCGTTCACGCCGGAGCTGTGCGGGATCCTTCGGATTTGCTGAATTCTGTGTTTGTTTCCCCATAGTCTCTCCCCCTTAAAAACGATAGTACAGAAATGCTTTTGTCGTCGCATCCACCAAGAGGATACTGCTGAGTACAAGCAGCAGCGCACACAGAACAGTGCCGCTGACCGATACGAGCGTTTTTGCACGCAGGGAGCGCTCTGAAAGCTTCTGGGGGAGCTGCAGGATCGGGAATGTGCAGATCACTGCAACGATGATCAGGAAGAGATGATTGCAAAGCGACATCTGTTCCACAGTGCTGATCCAGCCATTGGGATTAAGGAAGGTCAGATTCTTCAAGAATGTCAGAAGCTGTCCGCCATCCTCGAAATAGAAAATACCAAAACCGATAATAATGACAAGCTTATTGTAGATGTGGCGGATCCACAGTGGGATCCTGCGCATTTTCTTCTTGCCGATCCATGCCTCAAGCATGATGAAGATCCCGTAATACAAGCCCCAGATCACATAGTTCCAGCTTGCACCATGCCAGATGCCCGTGCAAAGCCATACCATGAAGAGACTCAGATATTTATTGCGGATGCCAAAAAAGGAAAGCGGCAGCAGATAATCCCGGAAGAACGAACCGAGAGAAATATGCCATCTCTGCCAGAATTCCGTAATATCCTTGCAAAGGAACGGATGATTGAAGTTCTCATTGAAATGGAAACCGAACATTCTGCCAAGTCCGATTGCCATGTCCGAGTAACCGGAAAAGTCAAAATAAATGTACAGAGAATACATGATCACGCCGTACCATGTACCGGCAACCGTCAGAGTTTCGACGCTGCCGCCAAGGAAATCATCCACGATCCTGAATAACTGGTCAGCAAGGATGACCTTTTTAGAAAGTCCGATCACGAATCTTGTCAGACCGCAGCTGAGATCCCCCAGGGTTGTTCTGCGGTTGTCAATTTCCTCTGCAATGGTGCTGTAACGGACGATCGGTCCTGCGATGAGCTGCGGGAACAGCGAAACATAGAGCAGAAAATTCATCAGATTTCGCTGCGGTTCGACCTTTTCCCAGTAACAGTCAATGACATAGGACATCACCTGGAAGGTATAAAAGCTGATGCCGACAAGCTGTGCAATTTCAGGTACGGGGAACGATGCGCCAAAGATCGCATTGATGTTCTCCATGAGAAATCCGCTGTATTTGAACACCCCGATCATGCCAATATTATAGATCAGGCTGAGAATGAGAATTGCCTTGGACGCTTTTCCTCGATAACGTACAACGCCGATACCGAACAGATAGTTCAAAACTGCGCTCAGGAGGAGATATACAATACGAGTCGGTTCTCCCCACGCATAAAAAATCAATGAAAATATAACAAGCACCAGATTGCGGCGCTTGATCTGCTTGACTGCCGCATAGCTCACCAGGCACAGCGGTAGAAACAGGTACAGAAATATCAAGCTGGAAAATATCATGTTTTTGCTGCCTCTTGTTCTTGGATTTTTTGTTTTTCTCTTTTTCTATTGTCTGTTTCAAAAAGTGCATTTTTCTGCACTTTCACGGGATCAAAATACGCCAAAACCGCATTGCTGCAGCACAGCTGCAATTGATACCATATTTATTATACGCCATTCTAATTTGTTTTGCAAGAGCTATTTTGAATCTTTACCCCATTTTAAAAAAATCGTCGATTTATACAAAAAGTTAAAATAATTCATGATAATTTGTACAACCGTAGTAGCAGACAAAAGCACCGCAGGAGCGTGCAAGCTGCTGCGGTGCGATCGTTTAAAATGAAGAGTAAAGCCGTCGGAACAGATATGGAAATGCGGTTTCATAATGCACACCGTACCAGCGAGGATCCGGTGCCTGTGCGGTCTGACGGATACTCTCGAGTGTAAAGTCCTCCGCAAGACGGGCAGCTTGTTCCAGCGTAAGCCCACGCAGCAAGCCGCCTACACAGGTGCTGGCAAAGACGTCGCCCGTTCCATGGTACTGCTGTGGAAATTTCTTATGGAAATACGAAAAATACTGGTTCCGTGCTGCATCATAGCCCATGAAACCGACCTCGCTCGGCGCAAAGCTGACACCGGTGAGAATCACCATTCTGGCACCGAATGCAGAAAGCCGCTGCAGGATCTCACGGATCTCGGTCTCCGCATAGCCCTCTCCCGGGTAAGGAATATCCAGCAGACACGCAGCCTCTGTGAGGTTCGGAACGATGACATCCGCATCCGTGCACAAGCGTTTCATATGACGGGGAAATTCTGCTGAAAAACCGCTGTACAAATGCCCGAAATCACCCAGCACCGGATCCACAAATACGGTTGTGGATTCAGTGCGGAATTCTTCGATCAGGGATTCCACAATGGAAACCTGCGCAACGGAACCAAGATAACCTGTATAAATCGCATCAAAAATGATCCCCTGCACACGCCACTTTGCGGCAATCGACTGCATCTGGTCGGTCAGATCATGGAATGTATAATCACAGAATGCAGTATGGGAAGAAAGTACTGCAGTCGGGAGAATGACCGTTTCCATTCCCATTGCCGAAAGGATCGGCAATGCTGCAGTGACGGAACATTTCCCCAGGCAGGAAATATCCTGAATCGTCAGAATCCGTTTCATAGTGATGCTCCTTTCAATCGACATCTTTTATTATAGAAGATTTCCAGGGAAAAGTCAATGGGTTTCACAAAGATTTGACAAGATGCCAAATTCCTGATATAATTAAATACAGTGTGAATGTGAGGTGACATCAATGCTGTTAAAGGCAATCAATATTCATAAAATATATAACGGTGTGCCGCTGATCTCCAACATCAATCTGCAGATCGACGATCAGGATCGTATCGGTCTGATCGGTGCAAATGGGTGCGGAAAATCGACGCTGCTGAAAATTCTGCTCGGCGAGGTACTGCCCGACCGTGAAACCGAAGAGGAGGGCATTCTCATTCGGGGAACCAGAACTTCCGTCGGATATCTGGCGCAGTCCGCTGCGCTTGACTCCGAGAAAACGGTGTGGGAGGAAATGCAGAGCGTCTTTGCGGAACTTCTCCGGACACAGGAAAAAATGCGGCAAGCAGAGGCACAGATGCAAAATGGCAGCATGGAAGCAGCAGCGGAATATGACCGTCTGCTCTCCTGGTTTGAGGCAAATGACGGATATCAGATCGATGTCAGGATCAAAACCGTACTGCATGGTATGGGATTTACGGATGCGGAATTTCATCGTGAGGTTTCCGGCTTTAGCGGCGGCGAGAAAACCCGTCTTGCCATCACCAAGCTCCTGCTTGAGGCACCGAATCTCCTGATTCTTGACGAACCGACAAACCATCTGGATTTTGAAACGATCCAATGGCTGGAGGAATACCTCCAAAGTTACAAGGGCGCATTGCTGATCGTGTCCCATGACCGCTATTTTCTGGATAAACTCTGCACATCGATCTGCGAGATCGAACGTGGAAAACTCACACGGTACAGGGGAAACTACTCTGCTTTCACCGTTCTGAAAGCGGCAGCCGTAGAGCGCCAGCGCAAGGAATATGAGCTGCAGCAGAAGGAAATTGCAAAGCTTGAGGATTATGTGGCAAGGAACCTTGTCCGTGCGTCCACCACGAAAAGTGCACAGAGCCGTCAGAAACAGCTCGATAAAATGGAACGGATCGAAAAGCCCGTTACACATGAAAAACGTGCAAGTCTCCGGTTTTCCTATGAAGTAGAGCCGCCGCAGGATGTGCTGGAAGTACGGGACGCTGACATCTCCGTTGGCGAGGGAGCACAGCGAAAAACGCTGCTGGACAAGATCTCCTTTGCCGTGCGCAGGGGCGAAAAGCTCGGTATTGTCGGTGTGAACGGCATCGGCAAATCCACACTGCTGAAAGAAATCCTGAATATCCTGCCGCACGAAGGTCTGATTCGATTTAATAAGAATGTAAAGCTTGCTTATTTCGATCAGGAAAGCACCAATCTCAATCCGGATAACACCGTTCTCGATGAGCTGCATGACCGCTTCCCTGCCATGCTTGACGGAGAGATCCGCAGCATTCTCGGACAGGTGCGTATTACGGGTGAAAATGTATTCAAGCGTATTTCCGCACTCAGCGGCGGTGAACGTGCAAGAGTATGCTTTGCGCTGCTGATGCTCGAACACGGCAATGTCATGCTGCTTGACGAGCCGACAAATCACCTCGATCTGCCAATGAAGGAGGTACTGGAGGAAGCGCTGGATGCGTACACAGGAACGCTCCTGTTTGTGTCACACGATCGTTATTTTCTCAAACGGCTTGCAACACAGATCCTTGAACTGACCGAGAAAGGCGCCGTCCTGCATCCCTATGGGTTTGAGCAGTATCTGGCGGAAAAAGCAAAGGCAAAATCCTTGGCACTGGCTGCTGCACAGCAGGCGCAGCTGCAGAAAAAGCCTGTCTCCAACGCCGCACCGCATCGCTCCAAGGCACAGCGCAGTGCAGACGCTGCACGGCGCAACCGCATGCGGGAGCTGGAAAAGGAAATCGAAACACTGGAAGAGCGCATCATGGAGCTGGAAGAACAGCTCACACTGCCCGAGGTATGCACGGATTATCAGAAAATGCATGAAGTCTGTGCGGAACTGGAGGCATCCAAAACCCGTACGGAAGAATGTTTCCTGGAACTTTGTGAACTGGAAGAAGCGTGAGTTTGTCTATTTTCACAAAGAGCAAATATGCGGTTACTTAAATTTTGTACAAATTATATCTTGCACTTTTCCCTAAAATCGTGTATGATATTAATAAGCAGGTCTGTTTGAATCGCCAAATCATTTCAGTTATTCACAGCCTGTTTACAATTCGGTATGAATGGAAAAATTCAGAAAAGAGGAATTACTTATGAAGATGAAGAAGTATCTTGCTGCCCTGATGGCAATGACAATGATGGCTGTTGCATTCACAGCATGCGGCGGCGACACAGCATCCGAGACAGAGTCCGAGACTGATGCTGCTGTTGAAGCAACCACAGAGGCTCCTGCAGAGGATACCACCAATGCTGCTGTTGAAGTAACAACTGCTGCTCCGGTAGAGCTGGAAACTCCGGTTGGCGCTGAATCCGGTCAGGCTTATCTGTCCATGGCTGACTCCCAGTGGTGGATCCAGTACAATGGTAAGACCGATGACAACGGCTACATGCTCGCTTACAACGCAGGCGTTGTAGATATCACAGGCGACGGCCAGTACACTGTCAGCGTTACTGCAGATACAAACGGCTTCCGTTATGATACAACAGGCGATCCCAATGGTGAGTATACTCCCAGCGGCTGCGCATTCTCCGCTGTTATCATCAAGGACGGCGAGACCCTGTTCCCGGGCGCAATCATCACCATCGACAGCATCGTGATCGACGGCACAGAGGTTGAGATGGTTGCAAAGAACTACACCAACTTCGAGGATGGTCACGTTCGTTCCAACATCTACAACTCCTATGTTACCACTCCTTCCGGTGACGCAAGAAGCGTAGACGGCTACCTGTTCAATGACTATGACACATCTTCCCCCGCACTTGCTGATGCAGCTGATTATTCTGCACAGATCGTAGACCAGTCCGTATACAACAGCTGGACTACAATTGAAGTAACCTTCACTGTTTCCGGTATCGACGGTGCTGCTGCTGAGGGCGGCGCTGCTGCTGAGGGCGGCGCTGCTGCCGAGGGCGAGACACCTGCCGAGGGCGAGACACCTGCTGAAGGTGAAGCTTCCGCTGAGTCCGTAGCTGAATAATTGAACCACATACAAGAAAACGGCAATCCGAATGGATTGCCGTTTTTGTTATTCTGTTTTTTCTGTTTTGGGGAAATCATCCGTTTTCTTCATTGCATTTCCGATGATGTTCACCACTGCGCAAAGCAATGCACCTGCCACATAAACCACCCAGTTAATATGCCATGCTGCCTGGAGGAATCCCGTCAGCAGAAAAATCAACGTTGCGATCACCATGATACATGCACAAATTGCACCGGTGATGCGATCGAGCCTGGTTTCCTTTACGCCGACCTCCGGACGATTTTCACGATTGTATTCTTCGATGTTATACTTATCCTTCTGCATGCCGCCATACACCAGAAAACCGACACCTTCCGTCACGAACAGCATCAGTGCGGACACGACGAGACTTGCAGCGTAATCATTGGTATCCAGATATTCCTCGCCCACGATCACTCCTGCGCCGATCATGCAGACCACGCCCAGCAGAATCAGAGAGATACCGGTAACGATCATGCTGACGAATTTCTTATGGAATGCGTCCTGCTCTTCCTCTGTGTAGAACGGCACGATCTGCGGATGCTTCTTCACGTAGTGATCATGCTGCATACCGCCGGTCACAAGGAATGCCATGCCTGCGATCAGGAACGGGAACAGCACCAGTCCTGCGAACATCTCCGCATGAAAGAAGCCATAGGTTACAAACATGGCTGTCACACCCATCAGTATCAGCACGATACCGGTTGTGATCTGTTTGGCAAACTCATTCATATGTTGATCGTATCCTGCGGTATCCGATGCCACATCCGCCTGCACATCTCCTCTGACAAGATCATCAAGATTGCAACGGAATGTCTCGCACATCAGCAGCAGCTTTTCCATTTCGGGGAAACAGCTGTCGGATTCCCATTTGGAAATCGTCTGTCGGGACACACCCATTTTTTCTGCAAAGCTCTCTTGTGTAAAGCCTTCACGCTTTCTCAGAAACTGAATATTTTCTCCTGTACTCATCGTTATGTACCTCCGTTTAGTGATAGAATTTCATTGCTGCCAGCATCTTCATTCTAGCACAAACACCATGTAAAGTGTACCAATTTCGTGTTGCGTTTTAATATTTTTATGTAAACCGCAGGTTGCATTGGCTATTCTGCGTCGTTTTTTAGATTTACTGCTTTCGGGCGATTTTGTACTCGTCACCATCCCGATAGTAGGGGCACTGCTTGTAATGTCCCTGCATCATCCGTGCATATTCGTCCTCATCCAGATTGAGATCGCATACATAGCACTCCCATTCCTCATCATAGGAATAGTACGCACAGGTATCGCACTGGTCCATTTTGTTTCCTCCTCATATATGCATCATGAAAAACCTGCGGACGATGCCGCAGGTGATTCTCTTATTCCTGAACGTATGCAGCCTTGATTCTGCCGATGTACATTTTATGCATCGGGTCGCTGCCATACCACTTCTCGCAGAGCTCGGGCTGGGTGAAGTACTCCTCCCCCATCATCTGGGCGTACATCTTTTCACAGATCAGCACCAGCTTTGCTTCCGCAAATGCAGTCGTACCGTCCAGTTCAACAGGTGTGAGACCCGTTTCCTTTGCCTTGTCATAATCCCTGCCGGAATGTGCGCCGCAGAATGCAAGTGCCTTGCGGTACGCTTCCGGGAACACGCACACGCTGAAGGTATCATTCTCTTCCATATAGCCAAATGTATGGCGGGAAGTTCTGACCACTGCGGTCATCGCAGGGCCGCCCCAGATCACACCCATCGCACCCCAGGATGCTGTCATGGTGTTGTAGGCATCGGGAGTACCTGCGGTAAGCAGAAACCATTCATCACCAATCGTGGTGAAGGGATTGAGCGCCAGTTCTTTGAGTTCTTTTTTGACAAATGCCATCGTACTCATCCTTTCCATCAATGCAATATGTTTCATTCTATGCCGGTTTCGAGGAAAATATCCTGATTTTGAAAACAGCAACGGATTGATTCCGTTGCTGTTCACTCTTATTCCTCAGTTTCGCCTTCTGTGGAAGCAAGTTCTTCGAGGTCAAGCTCGTCAAAATCGAATTCCAGCTCTTCGCCGCAATTCGGGCAAACGGTCTCGCCCTCTTCCAGTGTACCCTCATCAAGAACGATGCACATACCGCATGTCGGGCATACTGTCTCGTACTGCTCTTCCTCATCGAAGTCGTCGATCATGCTGTCAGCACCGCAGCAATCGCAGTCGCAATCATCACAGTCGCAAACATCATCATCCTCAATCAGAAGCTCCTCGATATCGCCCAGATCTTCATCCAGAATATCGCAAAGCTCTTCCAGCTCCATGATACGGTCTTCGAGCTCTTCTGTGTACTGCTGCATTGCTTCCAGCGCATCGCAGATCGCATTGAATGCCTTGCCTTCCTTGGATGCAGGATCAATATCCATCCCAGCAAGCAGCCCCTTCAAATAAGAAATCTTATCCATTATTTCTACCTCCCATTCGGCAGTTTCGGTTAAGCGTCAGACTTATGCACGCTCCATGTATTCGCCGGTTCTTGTATCGATACGGATCATATCGCCTTCATCAATGAACAGCGGTACACGGATCTCAGCGCCGGTCTCCAGTGTTGCAGGCTTTGTTGCGTTGGTAGCAGTGTCACCCTTGAAGCCGGGATCAGTCTGTGTTACCTGCAGCTCTACAAAGAAGGGCGGCTCAACACCAAATACGTTGCCCTTGTAGGACAGAACCTTCACTTCCATGTTCTCCTTGACGAACTTGAAGCTGTCAGTCAGCTTGTCAGCCTCGATCGGGAGCTGCTCATAGGTCTCAACGTCCATGAAGTAGTACAGACCACCATCCTCATAGAGGTACTGCATGTCCTTGCGCTCGATAAAAGCGGTCGGGAACTTTTCAGTGGGGTTGAAGGAACGCTCAACCACTGCACCGGTAATCACGTTCTTGAACTTGGTTCTAACGAACGCTGCACCCTTGCCGGGCTTTACATGCTGGAATTCCACAACCTGTACCACGTTGCCATCCATCTCAAAAGTTACGCCATTTCTGAAATCGCCTGCTGTAATCATAAATAAACCTCCGTAGATTCAATACTTCTCAGTTGCCGCCCCAGTAAAAGAAGATCCGTTTTCGGATTCACGGCAATCTGAACACTCATATATACTATTTTACACCAAAATCGAATTTTTTTCAATAGTTCTTTGAAAATATTACAAGCATATCAGCTTCTTTGTGAATTCCGTCAAATTTTCACAGCCATTTTCGTTAATATGCACGAAATCTTCAATACGAACACCGAACTTTCCCGCCAGATAAATACCGGGCTCGACCGTGACAATATGTCCCGCTTTGAGAAGCTTCTCTGATCTGGGGCCTGCCACCGGATACTCATGGATTTCCATGCCGACGCCGTGACCGAGGGAATGTCCGAAATAGTCGCCATAGCCTGCCGCTGCAATGATCTCACGGGCACATCCATCAAGTTCACTGCCGCTGATGCCGGGTTTTGCTGCCGCAAGGGCTGCCTCCTGCGCCCGCAGAACGGTTTCATAAACGAAGCGCATCTCATCTGTCGGTGTGCCGACACAGACGGTGCGGGTCATATCGCTGTGGTAGCCATCCACAACGGCACCAAAATCCATCAGAACAAAGTCACCCCGCTGCACTTCCCTGTCATCAGGGACGCCATGCGGCATGGAGGTGTGAGCACCGGTCAGAGCGATCGTCTCAAAGGAAAGATCCTCTGCACCATTTTTACGCATCTGAAAATCGAGCGTCAGCGCAATCTCCCGCTCCGTCATACCAACATGAAGCTGCGACAGAAGTGTTTCCAGTGCATCCTCAGCAAGCTGCTGGGCGGCTTTGATTTTGCGGACTTCATCCGGTGTTTTGACCGTGCGCAGTGCGTAAAGTGCTTCGCTGAGGGTATCATCCGCTAGGAACTCTGCTCCCTCCAGATGCTTCCGGTAGGAGGAAAGCGACTGCAATGTCATATGTCTCGCTTCAACTGCGATCGTGCGTGCGCCATGCTTTTGCAGCAGTTCCGCAATCTGGGCATAGTACGCCTTTTGTTCGATAACCTCGCAATGTTTGACGACCTCCCTCGCTTTTTCTATATAGCGGAAGTCGATGAGCAGATATGCCCCCTCTGGAAAAACGAGCACCGTGCCGGCAGATGACTTCATTCCCGTCAGGTAGCGGCGGTTGATATCGTCTGTGACAAGGGCACAATCCGCCTTTCCGTGCAGCGCCGTTCTCAGGCGCTCCAGACGCTGCTGCATTTACTCCATCTCCGCCAGTGCAGTGATACCGAGGTAGTAGCTCTGCAGTCCGAAGCCGGAGATACTGCCCTTGCAGACGGGCGCAATGACGGAATGAGAACGGAAGGCATCACGGGCAAAAATATTGCTGATATGCACCTCAATGCAAGGAATCCGGATCGCCTTGATGGCGTCGGAAATCGCATAGCTGTAGTGCGTATAAGCACCGGCATTCAGCACGACGCCGAAGAATTCTTTGCGTGCTTCATGGAGTTTATCCACAATGGCACCCTCGTGATTGGACTGGAAGATCTCACACTCCAGACCCAGCTTTTCTGCATGTTCCATAATTGTTTCATTGAGCCGATCGAAGCTCACATCGCCATAAATTCCCGGTTCACGTTCACCGAGCAGATTGAGATTCGGTCCATGGATGACCAGAATTTTTCTTGCCATTGCTTATTCCTCCGTATCGTAATATTTGGGTAAAAACGGCTTTTCCATAAACCGTTTGAATTTAAAAAATGCTGTTTTCTCCAGCTCCATCGGCGGCACATAGATACTTCTGACGCCGAACCAGTTCGCACCGAGAATGTCCGTATAGATCTGGTCACCGACTGCGCAGAGCTTTGTTTTGGGAAGCTGCATACTTTCCATCGCACGGGCATAGCCGCTCGACAGCGGCTTTTTGCTGTCACAGATGCAGGGGATCCCCAGAAGCGCCGCAAATGGTTCCACCCGGGGCGGGTGATTGTTCGATACAAGACGCATCTGAATACCGGCTTCCTTCATGGATGCGATCCATTCCATCACGCCCTGCGCCGGAACGGGATTGTCATGTGTTGTCAGTGTATTGTCAATATCCAGCAGCAAGCCTTGAATCCCCATTTTCTGAAGCAGCTGCGGGGTGATCTGCGTAACGGATTGCAGTGCAATTGTTGCACGAAATAACATATAGCCTCCGATCTGCCGGATCATCCGGCATAAAAACAAGGGCGCACCACCCGGTACGCCCTTGATTTCATTAATACTTACGCTTGCGAGCTGCCTCGGACTTCTTCTTGCGCTTTACCGAAGGCTTTTCGTAATGTTCTCTCTTACGAACCTCAGCAATCACGCCGTCCTTAGCGCAAGATCTCTTGAAACGCTTCAGAGCGGTATCCAGAGATTCATTCTTGCCTACACGTACTTCTGCCACTTACTATTCCCTCCCTTTGCCACCAAGACAGAGGTTCTATCCGACAGTTCCCTGCTTTGGATAGTATACTAAACTTCCCTTTTGAGAAGGTAGTTTGTCAACCACATCTTTAAAGTATCGCTATTACAAGCATAAAAATATTATACCACATTCAGGTGTGCTTGTCAATAGATTTCCGACACATCTGCAATTTTTGTTATTTTACAACAAAATTCACAAGCTTATTTTGTACATAAATCTGCTTGAGCATCTGCTTTCCTGCAACTGCTTCCGCAACCTTCGGCTCTGCAGCTGCCTGCGCCAGAACTGCATCCTTTTCAGCGCCGACTGCAATGTTCATCTTTGCACGGAGCTTGCCGTTTACCTGAACAACGATCTCCACAGTATCATCCACACAGAGTGCTTCGTCATACTTCGGCCATGTCTGCGCATTCAGCACACCTCCAAAACCGCAGATCTCGTACAGCTCTTCGGTCATATGCGGTGCGAACGGGTTGAGCAGCATCAGCAGTGTGCGGTATTCTGCACGATTTACGCTGCCGGTTACATAAATATCATTCACCAGTGCCATCATCGCTGCGATTGCAGTGTTGAACTTCAGGCTCTCAATATCATCGGAAACCTTCTTGATGGTCTTATGGAATGCGGAAGTGAGATTCTCACGATAGGAATCGCCGTCCGTCAGGAAATCCTGCATTGCCCATACTCTGTCGAGGAAGCGCTTGCAGCCCTTGATGCTGGAAGGACTCCACGGTGCAGTCTTCTCAAAGTCACCGATGAACATCTCATACATACGAAGCGTATCAGCGCCATACTGACGGATAACATCATCAGGATTGATCACATTTCCTCTGGACTTGGACATTTTCTGTCCGTCCTCACCGAGGATCATACCATGGGAGGTACGCTTCATGTAAGGTTCCTTGTGTGCAACGGCACCGATATCATACAGGAACTTGTTCCAGAATCTGGAATAGAGCAGGTGGAGTGTGGTATGTTCCATACC
>JAZPZJ010000030.1:0-2571 GCA_045544635.1 Oscillospiraceae bacterium | reverse complement strand
CAGTTCCTTTTGTGTGGCGGCACGGACGCTGTGGTATTCCTCCTTGCCGATCTCACCGTCGGCGTACAGTTCCACCAGCCGGAGCAGTTTTGTTTCCAGACGGGTGATCTTCGCCTGCATCATATCCTGTTCCCGATGGGCGGCGGTGGTTTCCGCTCGGCTGCATTTTTCGATTGTCGCCATGACCTGTTCGATGACTGCTGCACGGTCGGGCAGCATCTCCCCGAAGATCTTCTCCGCCATCATTTCCAGCTTCCAGTCGCAGATGCCCTTGATGTCACAGATGCCCTCGGCAGAGATGCCGTGGTTCTCCAGATACTTGCGGCTGGCAGTCATACTCCGTGCGTAGCAGGAATAACCGTACACCTCCTGTCCGCTTTTCTTGTTCACACGCCATTTGTACCGCTTGAATCCGCCGCCGCAGTGGCATTTGAGCTTCCGCAGCCACGGATCGGAGGAGATACGATGCCCGAAGCAGCGTTCGTGACCATTGCTGTCCACAAAGGTTTTCGTGCGTGACTGCATGATTTTGTGGCAGGCATCCCATTGTTCCTCGGAGATGATCGGTTCAAAGTCACCCTTCTTGTAGACGTAGGTATCCAGATCGTTGTTGTTGATGCGTTTCTGATCGAGGTAGTTGTTGGTGCGGGATTTGTTGTAGCCGATATAGCCCTTGTAGGTGGCGTTTCGCAGAATCCGCCGCACCATGACGATCTCCCATTTGACCTTGCCCGAAGCATTCTTTCTGCCAAGCCGCTGCAGCTCGTTGACAATCCGCTTGATGCCAAGCCCCTGCAGATAGAGATCATAAATCAGGCGGACGGTTTCTGCCTGTTCGGGATTGATGACATAGGTGCCGCCCACTCGGTCATAGCCGAGGATGTTGCCGTTGCCGTAGAGCACACCGTTTTCACGGCTGATATACTGTCCGGCACGCACTCGTTCGGAGACCTTGCGGCTTTCATCCTGTGCAAGGGTTGCCATCAGCGAGAGCCGCAGCTCGCCGTCCCCATCCATCGTCCAGATGTTGTCCTCCACGAAGAACACCTCGACTTCAAGGTTCCGCAGCTCTCTGGTGAACATGAGCGTGTCCACGGTGTTGCGGGCGAAGCGGCAGACCTCACGGGTAACGATGAGATCGAATCTGCCTTTGCGTGCATCCTCAATCATCCGCAGGAAGGACGGACGCTTTTTCGCTTGTGTGCCGGTGATGCCTTCATCAATATACTTGCCGATGATGTTCCAGTTGGGGTGGTATCTTGCCTGATCGTCATACCACTGGAGCTGGTTCTCCAGTGCGGAGATCTGTGCTTCATGCTCGGTGGATACTCGTCCGTAGAACACCACATTTCTCGCACGGTTGCGGTCGGGTTTTGTTGTTGTGTACATAGCATTCCTCCATTTCTCTGAACAGGTTCACTTAGGCAGCTTTTTGCTGCTCGTTCCGATTCATTTCTTTCATCACGTTGAGGTAGGTTTCCTGATTGAGCAGTCCTTTTTCAAACAGAATCTCAATCAGCATCTGCACGGCATATTCGGTTTCGATTTTCATGTGCATCCCTCCCAAGTCAATTATACTATTCTCGTTCGGAAAATGGAATCATCATACTCAACGACAATTTGTCGTCGGGTTTGTGCAATAGCAATGAATGCGTTCGCCTGCTGTATATTCGGGTTTCTCCTGATACAAACTATTTTTAGGAGAAACTTCGCATAACGCCTTGACTTTTCTCCTAAAATTGATTATAATTAGGATAAAACAAGGAAAGGCAGGAGAAGCGATGCGGTCATTTGATTACAGCGTCCTGAAGGACGGACAGTGGGACAATACGATTCTGGGGCTTGTGGCACAGATCCACGAATACAAGGGACGGCAGGAGCTGTATCTGCGGCAGAAGCCTGCACAGCTGGAACGTCTGGTGGAAATCGCCAGAATCCAGAGCACCGAAGCGTCCAATGCCATCGAGGGAATCCGTACCACGAATACCCGTTTGCAGCAGCTCATTGCGGATAAAACCACGCCACGCAGCCGTGACGAAGAAGAAATCATGGGCTATCGTGATGTGCTGAACACCATTCATGAGAACTACGAATACATCCCCATGCGCCCGAACTATCTCCTGCAGCTGCACCGTGATCTGTACCAATATTCGCACAAGAACATCGGCGGCAGCTTTAAGAACACACAGAATTATATCAGTGCGGTGGATGCGGACGGACGGGAGTTTGTGTTGTTCACACCCATTGCTCCCTATGAAACCCCTGCGGCAGTTGAGGCAATCTGCGAGAGCTTCAACCGGATGCTTGCTTCCCAGGAGGTCGATCCACTCATTCTGATTCCCGTTTTCATTCATGATTTTCTCTGCATTCATCCGTTCAATGACGGCAACGGACGTATGAGCAGACTGCTGACCACACTGCTTCTGTATCGTGCCGGCTATCAGATCGGCAGATATATTTCGCTGGAAAGCAAGATCGCCAAGACGAAGGGCACCTACTACGATGTGCTGCAGGCTTGCCAGAATGGCTGGGATACGGGGACGGATGACCCCACACCGTTCATCCGCTACC